>JADZAO010000108.1 GCA_020852535.1 Paracoccaceae bacterium
GGGTTCTCACGTTCCATAAATTCAATCAAATCATCTCGACCCAACGTCGCATCATGATAGAGATCAAACAGATGCGCCGGAACTGCACGGGTAAGATGTGCATAAGCCGCAAGATTATCCAAAGTCGCCGTCACTTCGGCCGCTCCGCGAAACCCATGCCGCATCATGCTGCTCACCCAATTGGGATTTGCCGCCCGCGCCCGCACCACGCGAGCCACCTCTTCCAAAACCGTCCGTGCCCGTGGCGTATCCCGTGTGGCATCCACATGGTACAAAGCCAAAGCCTCGCCTCCCAACACCGCCTTAGCTGCTGCAACCCCGCCCTCATGTGAGGCATAATCGGGAGCGACAAGAATGTCCGTCTCGACCATATCCTGCACATGAGCAAAGGCATCAGCCCGCAGTACCCGCGCCTCAAGCTCTGCCCGCGCCTCATGGGCCTCCCCCTTGGAGTCCACCGCCCAACTTGACGCCGACAACCACGCCTCGCCCGCTGCCACACGCCCCGCGTCGGAATAATCCTCCAAAGCCGCTGCCATCCCCATCCCGTAAAGCCCCGGCTTTGGCCCAAAAACCCGCGCCCCGCGCATAACATACGGATTATCTTGCGGTGTTTCGTCCCGCGCCGCCAACACCTCAATCCCCGCCTCAAACATCTGCGACAAGCCTAAAAACACATCGCGGAAAAGGCCCGACACGCGCAGCGTCACATCAATGCGTGGTCGCCCCAGCAACGCCAACGGTACCACCTCAAAACCTGAAACCCGCTCCGCACCCTCGTCCCACTTAGGCGCAAGACCCGCCAAATGCAGCGCCATCGCCACTTCTTCACCTGCCGTCCGCATCGTGGCCGACCCCCACAGGTCGAGGATCAGCCCCTTGGGCCAATCCCCCTTATCCTGCAAATGCCGACGCAGTAATTCCTCGGCTAATTTAACACCTTGCGTATAAGCCGCCCGCGAAGGAACTGCACGCGGGTCCACAGAATAGAGGTTCCGCCCCGTCGGCAGCACATCGACTCGCCCGCGCCAAGGAGATCCTGCAGGTCCCGCCGAAACAAAGCGTCCTGCCAAAGCGGCACTCAGGCCATCAAACTCACCCGCGGCTGCACCATAGACATGCAATCCGTCCCCGTACTGGCTTTCCTTAATATCACAAACAAAACTATCAATTCGCGTGATCGCCTCTGACACACTTGCCTCCGCAGAAAGTCCAAGGTCATTTTCTACCCCCGCGGATCGTGCCTCATCCCTGATCAACCCGATAAGACGATCCCGCCTCGCAGGGTCTAATCCATCTGCTATAGAATATTCATCCAACAACCGCTCCAAACGCAACAACTCCTCCGGCACCTTGGCCAGCGCAAGCGGTGGCGGCAAATGCCCCAAAGTCACCGCCCCAATCCGCCGCTTGGCCTGTGCCGCCTCGCCTGGATCATTTACGATGAACGGATAGATCACAGGTAAAGCCCCAATTAGGACCTCGGGCCAGCACTCCGCCGATAAAGCCACTGATTTCCCCGGCAACCACTCTAGCGTGCCATGTGCACCCACATGCACCAAGGCATGCAAGCCCTGCGCACGCAGCCAGAGATAAAACGCTACATAGCCATGCCGCGGCGTCCTGCTAAGATCGTGATAATCGCTATTCCGCGCCACAACATCGCCCCGCTCAGGCTGCAAGGCCACCACTGCCGAGCCAGCCCGTACCGCTGCAAAGCGAAACACCCCGTCCACACAGGCCGGATCATTTTCCGGTAAACCCCAAGCCGCTACCAGATCGTCACGTAAAGCACTTGGTAAGCTGTCAAGTGCCGCCAAATATTCTGCCAAAGACCACTCCAAAACCTCAACGATTAAGCGCTTTCCCAGATCGGCAACGGGGGCAACCGCATAGCCTTCGCGCGCCAACACTGTCAGCATCCCATTCACCGAAGCTAGCGCATCCAGCCCAATTGCATGCGCAATCTGGTCCGGACGCCCCGGATAAGTCGAAAGCACAAACCCCAACCTGCGCTCTGTAGCATCCGTCACTGCAAGCCGATGCCACGCCGCCACACGGTCGGCAACCAGAGCAACCCGCCCCACATCCGCCCTGTGTGCAAAGCGCGAAAATTGCAAATCCGGATCACGCTTCTCGGGTGACTTGAACGACACAACCCCTGCAAACAGCCGCCCATCTACTTCCGGCAAAACAACATACATCGCGAGATCTGTAGGAGACAGCCCCCGCGCCGACATCAACCAATCCCGCCGCCGCGCGGTGGACAATGCCACTTGGAACACCGGCACTCCTACGGCATCCAACGGCGAAATCCCGTCCGCCCCCTTACCCGAAAACGCGGTAGTATTGACCACCGCTACAGGCCGCAAAGCCTTCAAGGCATCTGTCAAAAATGCCCCCGCTCCCACAGCCTTCAAAGACGGTACGAATAAAGCCAAAACCTTAAAACCACGCTCTTGCAATGCCGTGCAAAGCGCATCCACCGGCCGTGTATCCACCGCAGTCAGATAACTGCGATAAAACACCACTGCCACCGCAGGGCCATCAGTAGTAACCAAACGATTCACCACTGCACACTCAGGCTGATACCAGCCGCAATCTGGAACGGTTTTCTCGCCGACCACTGGCCCTGCATAGCATCCTGCGGCTAATGCGAGTTGCGCCAAAGCAGCCTGCGCCGCAACCGCACCACCTGTATCACACAAAGCTTGCAATCGCCGCAAAGTCGAAACCGGTAAGGTAGATAATTCATCAAGGCTCGGATCATTCCGCCCGTCCGCAGAAAGCACAGCCAAGGCAATACCCTTACTTCTGCATAGATCCTGAACCGAAGCGATTCCATAGGGCCAATAACTTTCCCCTCCGATTAGCCGGATCAAAATCCCCTTCGCACCCGAAAGTGTCTTCTCAACGTAATTATCAACCGACAGAGGATGCCGCAAAGCCACCAGATTGACCAAGCGGCAAGATGGCAACCCCATCTTCCCTCGGTGCCACCCCGCCGCAAAAGCGCCAAGGTCACTGTCAGAAAAAGACATCACCACCAAATCGGCAGGGTCCTGCCCTACGGCGAACGGCGTGTCCATTTCCTCCAGCCCATGGCTTTCACGGAAGACGACATGCATAGCGTGTCAAACCCCCAGCACGGCGCAGATCGAAGCCTTGTCTATGTCGTCATGCTCAGCAATTATCACAAGCTGTCCCTTGCGAGGGACAGTTCCCCAAGGACGATCATACTGGTAACGTACGCGTTCACCCACCGACTGCATCAACATCCGCATCGGTTTACCAGTCACGGCAACATACCCTTTCAGTCGCAATATCCCTTGCTCTCGCGCTAAACGCTTAATTGCCGTGACCAAAACTTCCGGATCATCTACCTCCGGCAAATCTATTATGACTGAGGCGAAATCTTCATGCTCGTGGTCAGTTGCCCCATCATGATGACTCGGACGTGCTGCCAGATCATCCTCGGCCTTAGCATTCAGCCCGAGGATCACACGCGGATCAATCATCCCATCTGTTATGGCAATGATAGGCAATCGCCGTGGCACTTCCGCCTCAATCACTGCCCGCGCCGCAGCTAGACCCGCCTCGCCCGCAAGATCAGCTTTGGAAAGCAATATAATATCGGCGCAGGAAATCTGATCCTCGAACACTTCCGACAAGGGTGTTTCGTGGTCAATGCTATCATCTGCTTCGTGCTGTGCCTTTACGGCAGCTTCGTTGGATGCGAATCGCCCTGCCGCTACGGCCTCGGCATCAGCCAAGGTCACAACACCATCCACCGTAATCTTCGATCGAATAGCAGGCCAATCAAAAGCCTTGAGCAAAGGCTTAGGTAAAGCCAAGCCTGAAGTCTCAATCAAAATATGGTCCGGACGCACGGGCAAAGCCATCAAAGCCTCAATCGTCGGAATGAAATCGTCAGCCACCGTACAGCAGATACAACCATTTGCTAATTCGACGATGTTCTCTGCAGGACAATTTTCATCCGCACAAGATTTCAGAATATCGCCATCCACCCCAACCGTACCAAACTCATTTACAAGAATCGCCAGACGCTTGCCCTCCGGATTCATCATCAAATGTCGGATCAGCGTGGTCTTACCCGACCCCAAAAAGCCGGTGATCACCGTCACGGGAATTTTTGACAGATCGGACATAGTTTAAACCTCCAAGGGCGGGATGCGGGCAAGACTCTGCTTACGGAAAACAACAGGACGCTCGCGCCACGGCACGATTCCATCCAAAGTCGCGTCATAGGCGGCGGCACCAGCCAGCACATCGGCGGCATCCGCTTTGGTCAAGCGTCCATAAACATACGACCACTTGCCAGCGCAGGACAAAGCCACCGAACAGCCCTGTGAACAGGCACTCAGACACTCTACCGGCACAATCCGCACACCATCCGGAACCTCACCAGCTATTAGCGCTGCATGCAGCAAAGCCCCAGGAGTAGGAGCCCCCTCAAGCACAGGCTCTCCTGTCTTACAGGTGATACAGACGTACAACGTTGCACCCATGATCCGTCCATTACTTTGGGCACTTCGGGGCGACCTAACGAACCGGCGCGCGAAAGTGCGGCCAAGATCATCGGCTGCGGTACACCCCGTCCGCCTGGTTACATCCGTAGCACTGGCAGGTCTCCAGGCTTGCGGATTCAGGGTTTCCCCAACGTTCCACCCACCTTCCCGCCCCCCTTTTCGGGAACAGTGGCATAGGGCAGACCTTTCCGGTCACGGTCGCGGGGGCGGCTGCGCTTCAGTTCTAGGCCCTCACAGGCGCAAAACTTATCGCATTCCCTTTTCGCCTGCCGTAGGACAGGCACCAGCGCATAATTCTCACCTCTTGGCAGATGCTCTGCCAGAGTCAAGGAAAAGGACTGCCACCATGAGCAATGCAAACGACATCGACTCTGCAACAGCGGTGGACTCAGATGCCCGACACGCAATGAAGATGGCAAAAAAGAAAGCTGCCCGCGACAAAATTATGGCCACAAAGTCTAACGAGAAAGGTCTAATCATTGTCCATACCGGAGCGGGCAAAGGAAAATCCTCGTCAGGCTTTGGCATGATTCTGCGCTGCATCGCCCACGGTATGCCAAGCGCCATAGTACAGTTTATAAAGGGCGCATGGGACACTGGTGAACGCCGCCTGATTGAGGGAAATTTCTCACATCTCTGCCAGTTCCATGCGATGGGTGAAGGCTTCACATGGGAAACTCAAGACCGAACCCTTGACATCAGACTGGCTCACAAAAGCTGGGATAAGGCTAAGGAAATAATTCTTGACCCCAAAATACGCTTCGTTCTCCTCGACGAGATCAACATCGCCCTACGCTACGATTATCTCGACATAAACGAGGTCGTGGCCTTCCTCCGTGACCAAAAACCACCCCTCACCCATGTCGTGCTCACAGGGCGTAACGCAAATGATAAACTCATTGAGATCGCTGATCTTGTGACAGAAATGACGCTAGTCAAACATCCTTTCCGCTCAGGGATTAAAGCCCAACAAGGTGTGGAGTTCTGACCGTCAAAAATGAGGGTTAATCCTCGGACCCCAAAGGTATCTAGGCGAAGATGAAAGCAAAAAGTAAAAGAGCGGTTAAACTTATTGGCTATGATAAATCTAAGGCACAGGAATGGATGTCGATTCACGCAAAGCATAAACGTACCATATCTCCCCTGTCCCGTCCGTCTAGGACGCAACGCCGACAGGATTTCAAATTCGCGGTAAGTGTCTTCACCAAAAGCTTTTGTCTCTCCACTCTTCCAAAACTCGCACCGAATTTTTCTCAGAAAAATTGTGCTCAATCAAAGGCGCCTCAATGCCCGCAATAATGATACAGGGTACAGGCTCAAATGTCGGAAAATCACTTCTCGTAGCAGGCCTCTGCCGCGCCGCAAAATTGCGGGGTCTTTCAGTCGCCCCTTTCAAGCCGCAAAACATGTCAAATAACGCCGCAGTCACGATTGACGGAGGCGAGATCGGACGGGCGCAAGCGCTACAAGCCCGCGCTTCAGGGCTGGATCCCCATACCGACATGAACCCCGTTCTGTTAAAGCCAGAGTCTGAAACTGGATCACAGGTCGTCGTGCAAGGCCACCGCATTGCCACGGTTAAAGCCCACGACTATGCAGCGCTTAAACCATCACTCATGGCCCCTGTTCTCGACAGTTTTCATCGTCTTTCCACCGCGCATGAACTCGTCATCGTCGAAGGTGCAGGATCGCCCTCCGAAGTGAACTTACGCACAAACGACATCGCTAATATGGGTTTTTCTCGTGCGTCAGATACACCTGTCATCCTCGTCGGTGACATCGACCGTGGCGGCGTCATCGCCCAGATCGTCGGCACCAAGGCAGTACTCGACCCCACCGACAGTGACATGATCGCAGGCTTCATCATCAACAAGTTTCGCGGTGATGTTTCTCTCTTCGAAGAAGGCTACCGCCTGATTGAAACTCTCACCTCATGGCGTGGCTTTGGCACACTTCCCTTCTTTGCAGATTCCTTCCGCCTTCCGTCCGAGGATGCACTTGACATCCCCCGCATCAACGGCACAGGCGCCACGCGCATCGCAGTCCCCGTCCTTTCGCGCATCGCCAATTTCGACGATATCGACCCACTCGCACAGGAACCAGGCGTCAGCCTAACGATGGTCCATGCGGGCGAGCCGATCCCACAAGCCGATCTGATCATCATACCAGGATCCAAATCAACCCGCGCAGACCTCGCCTATCTCCGCACGCAAGGTTGGGACATCGACATCGCCGCTCATATCCGGCGTGGCGGATATGTCTTGGGCATCTGCGGCGGTTACCAAATGCTTGGTCAGACGATCGACGACCCAGAAGGCATCGAAGGTCCTGCAGGCAGAACCCAAGGCCTTGGTCATATTAATGTCACCACGACCATGACGGGCAATAAGCGTCTAACCCGCACGCAAGCGCTGCACATGCAATCGGGTCTAACCATCGACGGTTACGAAATCCATATAGGCCGCACCACTGGACCAGATTGCACTCGCCCTTTTGCAACCATCGGCACAACACCCGATGGCGCAATTTCAGCCAATGGTCACATCATGGGAAGCTACCTACACGGCATGTTTGCCTCCGACCAGTTCCGCGCAGCCTTCCTCGCCAGCCTCGGCGCGGCTTCTTCGACCCTATCCTATGATAAAAAAATCGAAGAAACCCTTGATGCCCTTGCCGCTCATATCGAGGGTCATCTTGACCTGACAGGTATTCTTGCCCTTGCGCGCTAATTCTAACTGTTCACACCTGTGTCACATAGCTACGCCATGCGACTTACCTGCACGGCCTAATACGGCGGCCAGTAACGGGCTCTTGAGAAAAATCCCCACTTCGATCAGCAGCGGTTTTTTGTAAAATACATAACCTTCAAAATCGCCGTACCACGCCATGCTCGGAATCCACTTTTTCACTACGTGCCATTGCACCTAATCCGTTGCCGAAAAAATGCGTTTTTTGGCTGTAACCACCCTGTCAACATGGCCTTAGTCAACGCATCATTATAGCTCCCCAACGTCTAGAAATTGTAGGCACATCAGCCTGCCGCGCTCAAGCTCTCATAGAAAATGCGGTGCATATCCACCCCATTCTAGAGGAGAAAATTGCGCGATTCGCCTTAACACGAACTTACGACCACGGGCTTCGCTCCTCGCAGATCAGAATCAAAACATGTTTAGCCGCTTCGAGAATGCCGATACCGGGTCCGAAGATCTTCTTCATCCCGTTATTGCACAGGAATTTGTAATTTTGCTACGAAATGCCCCCGCCGCGGATCCCTAGAATATTATCTGCACAAACCATCAAATTCCGCGCCAGAATTTTATGCTTTGCTGTTTGCGATAAAATTCCAATCAGGTGCATGTCTTTGTCGATAACAGCTTACACCGTCTTTTTATTTGTCGTCGTCTATCAAAGACGGCACATCGGACGCGAACAGATCGGGGAAAGCAACTTCCGCCCGTTTTACATCAATACGCAACAAAGCTTCATAACTTTCGGGATCGAAAGGCTCTTCGGCAGGCACCACCTCGCGTCCAAAGAGCCAGCTTAACCGCCCCGCATCCAAATTACCGCGTTTGAACGGCTCTTCACCAAAATATGCCCAGAGTGCGGCCAGAAAGCCCTGATCAGCCACACGGTCCGCATGCTTGCGATCCTTGTAACGTTCGCGACGGACAATCCTAGTCGGCCCGTCTTTGTTGTTCGCTCGCCGGATCACGAACTGAAAATCAGTTCCGGGAAGACGGCCAGGAAACCCACGATGCTTCAACATGTCATATCCCTAATTCTGCAAGGGATGGCCTGATGCATGAAAAGGCAGCCAGTGCCAAACTGAACACCGGATAGAATAAGGGCGGGCCGGGGCACACGTCCCATTCGGCCCGCCCTAGTCGATTACTTGTATTTACCGGTCTCTGTCGGCTCGGTCGAAACCGCAGCGCCATCAGCATACACAGCGTCATCTTTCTTAGCAGCGCAGCCTGCAATAAATGCAACCATGCACAGCGCGAAAACCACTTTACTCTTCGACATCCTCTACTCCTATTTTCTTGAAGGGTCGTCACGGATGAAATGCTATCCGCCCGGCCCCATTGCGAGGTATAGGCCGCTTGGATACGACCTGCAATCATTCTAGCGGAATTCATCCACGAATGACACAACAGAACGTCCAAGTTGTAAGCCTGTGATACAGCTACATCATGAGACCTATGATAAGCAACGAAAAACACAACAAAATGAACTGTCATCAGAACATTTCCCAAAC
>JADZAO010000109.1 GCA_020852535.1 Paracoccaceae bacterium
CCCCAGCCAAGCTCGTAATAGGCCCACCACGAACCGAGGGCTATGCCGATAGTCAGAAAAACCCACGAAATCAGCGTCCACGGGCGAACCCAGCGCGCCCATGCAGCATCGACACGGCCTTCTATCAGTGCAGCAACGGCAAAGCTGAACGGCATCGAAAGCCCAACATAGCCAAGATAAAGAAAAGGCGGATGAAAAGCGAGACCCGGGTCTTGTAAGAGCGGGTTCATATCCTGCCCGTTCAGGGGAGGAATCTCCAGTCGCAGGAAGGGGTTGGAAGTAAGAAGCATAAACAACAAGAAAGCCACAGCAATCATAGCCTGCACCGAAAGGACGCGGGCCTTGAGCTGCGGCGGAAGAGCGTCGCCAAACCAAACGCAACAAGCGCCGTAAAGCGCGAGGATGAGCACCCAGAGCAGTAACGAGCCTTCGTGATTGCCCCATACACCCGAGATTTTGTAAAGCATCGGCTTGAGCGTATGGGAGTTCTCAACCACCACCTTCAACGAGAAATCCGAGGAAACAAAGGCCCAAGTGAGAACACCAAAAGAAAAAGCCACAAGCAGTAATTGCGCGATAGCGGCGGGAACGGCAATCGCCATCCATGCCGCATCGCGCCGCTGTGAGCCAATCAGTGGAACCACCGATTGCACTACGGCAACCGCGAGAGCGAGAACGAGTGCAAAATGACCGAGTTCAATAAGCATCTACAGACCTTTGGTGGTTTAGCCACAGTTTAAGCGTAAATGCGGGGCTATTCCATGCCCCTTCGACCCAGCAGCGCCGATCTAACGAAAGGGTGCAGAACCTTGCCAGCCGGAAATGCGGCCTGTCCTCCCCAACTATTTTGAAGATATTTATCTGCACGCTACAAGCTGCAAGAAGAGCATGATCTTGACCTGTTGGAATATAACACAGCCATCACCAATATGCGCGCAATCGACGAACGAAAACAGACAACACGGTTAGTGGCAAACCTTGCCGCTTACTTGATCTGATACGAAGTGTTTGACCCTCTGACGCAGACCTAAGCAGAAATAATCTAGGAAGGCTTCTCGCTTCATGAAAAGAGTGTCTTTTATTAGCAGAATATCTTGCCTGTCCTACTACAGACGGCATTCCCCGACCACGTTGTACCAGTCTCTCGGTAGGATCAATTTTGCATGCATGAAGAGAAACAAATAGGGCGAATCTTAGATCTTTTTCTATTAAAATTCGATGAAGCGGTTAAGAATGTCACAAAAGTAGTAAAGTTCGACTGTCGTCAGATCATAACTTTTGAGCATCTTTTCAATGTCAGTGTGCAAACGGATTTTCACGGGTTACCCTATTATTGACCTGTCCGTGGAAAAACAGTGACTCATTATTTTTATTTATAAAATAAAACAATGGGTTGTCTCTGAGAAGAGACAGAGGTCAAAGCTAGAGCCAGCCAACCATTGCGCGCCATATCCACGATGGTGTAATATCCACCCAACCATATCTTGATCCTTTACAGGAAGGCCCGGCCTCCGTGACCGATACGCCAGAACACCCTGAAAATACAGAGTATTCTGTATCTAAACCCATATGGACCGGCCAGCAGCGGTCGATTACCGATGAAATGAAGACGGCCTATCTCGATTATGCGATGAGCGTGATCGTAAGCCGTGCGATTCCCGATCTGCGAGACGGGTTAAAACCGGTGCACCGACGCATCCTCTTTGCTATGCATGGATCGGGCAACAACCACGAAAAGCCCTATCGAAAATCGGCTCGTCCGGTAGGTGATACGATGGGGAAATACCACCCGCATGGCGATAGCGCGATCTATGACGCGCTGGTTCGGATGGCGCAACCCTTCTCAATGTCGCTCAAGCTTCTGGACGGTCAGGGCAATTTTGGCTCGATGGATGGCGATAACGCGGCAGCGATGCGCTATACCGAAGTACGAATGGACAAACCTGCTGTCTTCCTTTTGGCAGATATCGACAAGGAAACGGTCGATTTCCAAGACAACTATGACGGCAAAGATCGTGAGCCAACGGTCCTACCCGCCCGTTTCCCGAACATGCTGGTAAATGGCGCAGGCGGTATTGCCGTCGGAATGGCCACAAATATCCCACCGCATAACCTTGGAGAGGTGATCGACGGTACGCTGGCAATGATCGAGAACCCCGATATCTCGACCGAAGCGCTAATGGAAATCATCCCTGCACCTGACTTCCCAACGGGGGGCGTCATTCTGGGTCGGTCAGGAGCACGAAAAGCCTATCTCGAAGGGCGGGGATCAGTTGTAATCCGCGCCAAAACACGAGTCGAGGAAATCCGCAAAGACCGTTTGGCCATTATCATCGACGAAATTCCCTATCAGGTGAACAAAGCGGCGATGATCGAAAAGATCGCCGAAATGGTGCGCGAGAAGCGGATCGAAGGCATTTCTCATGTACAAGACGAATCTGACCGAATCGGCGTGCGCGTGGTCATCGAACTCAAGCGTGATGCAACGGCGGATGTGGTGCTGAACCAACTTTACCGTTTTACCACCATGCAAGTCAGCTTCAGCTGCAACATGCTAGCGCTGAACGGCGGTCGCCCTGAACAACTTACTTTGCACGATTTTCTGAACTATTTCATAAAGTTCAGGGAACAAGTTGTGGCACGGCGCACAGTGTTCGAATTGCGCAAGGCCCGCGAGCGGAGCCACGTTCTATGCGGTCTGGCTGTGGCAGTATCAAATGTGGACGAGGTAGTACGGACCATCCGCGCCAGTGCCGATGCAGCCGAAGCACGCGAAAAGCTGATGATACGGCGCTGGCCCGCACAGGAAATCGCCGATTACATCAAGCTAATCGACGATCCAAGTCATACAATCAACGAAGACAACACCTATAACCTATCAGAAGCCCAAGCTCGCGCTATCCTCGAATTGCGCCTACAACGCCTTACAGCGATGGGTGTAAAAGAGGTGACAGACGAGCTGGCCGAACTGGCCACGAAGATCCGCGATTACCTCGATATACTCGGCAGCCGCGAGCGGATAATGGCGATCATCTCCGACGAACTGCGCGAAGTAAAAGCCGCCTTTGCCGTACCCCGCCGAACCGAAATCCAAGACTGGGCCGGCGATATGGACGACGAGGACCTAATCGAGCGCGAAGATATGGTCGTTACCATTACCTCGGGTGGTTACATTAAGCGCACTCCACTGGCCGAATTCCGCAGCCAGAACCGTGGCGGCAAAGGCCTTTCGTCGATGGCGACGAAAGAGGATGATGTGGTCACCACACTTTTCGTGGCGAACACACACACACATCTTTTATTCTTCACGACCGATGGCATAATCTACAAGATGAAAACATGGCGCTTACCGCTGGCGGGGCGTACCGCCAAGGGTAAAGCTATCGTAAATATTCTGCCTATTACGCAAGGTGTTTCGATTGCCGCACTGATGCCAGTCGATGTGCCAGAGGCGGAATGGGACAAGTTGCAGATCGTTTTTGCCACCAGTGCCGGCGATGTGCGTCAAAACGACCTCTCGGATTTCACCAATGTCATGCGCAATGGCAAGATCGCAATGAAGCTGCCCGAGGGCGTGTCCCTTGTGAATGCGGCAATTGCCGATAATCAAGACGATGTAATGCTAGTCACAGCGAGCGGACGAGCGATCCGCTTTCCGACCACCGATATACGCGTGTTCAAATCGCGCGGATCGACCGGTGTTCGCGGTATCCGTCTCGGGGCCAACGACAAGGTCGTATCAATGGCGATTATCCGCCATTTCGAAGCAACACCGGAAGAGCGAGAGGTCTATCTCAAACAACGCCGACTAATGGCCGGTGCACTTGACGATGATGCCGAGGCAGATGACGACGTAGAGCCCGTCGCAGTGGCATCAGGTAGACAGCTTTCGACCGAACGCTATGCTGAAATGTCAGCGGCGGAAGACCTCATCCTGACAATCACTGCACAAGGTGCAGGCAAACTCTCGTCAAGCCATGATTATCCCGTACGTGGTCGTGGGGGTATGGGCGTAAAAGCGATGGACGGAGCAATGCGCGGTGGCAAACTGGTGGCTTCGTTCCCTGTCAAAACCTCGGACCAGATCATGCTTGCTACCTCGACTGGGCAATCTATCCGAGTTCCGGTTGATCAAATCAGTTTCCGTTCGCGCACGGCAGGCGGTGTGAAAGTCTTTACGGTGGCCGCGGACGAACAAGTCGTATCGGTTGCGCGGGTGGCCGAACAGGGCGATGAATGATTTTACGGTAGATTTAGCAAGCAGGCTTACCCGTCTGGCGGCCACTGGCAAAACCATTAGTTACGGAGCACTTGCAGCGGAATTTGGAGTCAGGGTTAACACCCTGACCAAAGCACTAGAAATCCTAATGGAAGAAGAAAACGCCCGAGGGGAGCCCCTGCGGGCGGTCCTTTGTTTCGGACGGCTAACGGATGGCCTGCCTGCGCGAGGATTTTACGAAAAGGCGACGGCGCTAGGATATGTAGTTGATAATGCAGACACCTTTGCCTCTATCATGCGCAAGCAATTATTTTTAAAAGCTCGTTAACCGTGTGCTGATGCACAATCTGATTTTCTACCGTTAAGGAGAAATGGTGCGAGCAAATACGCGCTCAACAAGTAATCGTCAGCGCAGAGTGCCCACGAACCCTTTCCTGTTTGCGGGAAGCAGAATAAATCTGGCACATGAGTAAGAGATTACACATCATCGGCGGCGGAATGGCCGGATCGGAAGCGGCTTGGCAGGCGGCACAGATGGGCGTGCCAGTAGTACTGCACGAAATGCGCCCCACCGTCGGTACCTTTGCGCACCAGACGGGTCATTTTGCGGAAATGGTCTGTTCTAATTCCTTTAGGTCGGACGATGACGAACGCAATGCAGTCGGCCTGCTGCACTGGGAAATGGGGGCGGCTAACGGACTGATCATGGAGATGGCGCGAGCGCATAGGTTGCCTGCAGGCGGTGCGCTCGCCGTGGATCGCACCGCCTTTGCTGAGGCAATAACGGCGCGGCTAATGGAACATCCACTAATTGCTGCGGAATATGACGAGATCACTTTGCTACCCACCGAAGGAAACTGGATCGTCGCAACAGGACCGCTGACCAGCGATGCGTTGGCGCAAAGCGTCAAGGCCGAGACCGGGACAGACAACCTCTCTTTCTTCGATGCCATAGCCCCCATCGTCTATACGGAATCGGTGGATATGTCAGTCGCATGGATGCAATCACGCTATGACAAGGGTGAGACAGAAGCAGAGCAGACCGCCTATATAAACTGCCCGATGGATCGCGACCAGTATTACGCTTTTATCGCCGCGCTGCTGGCTGCCGACAAAACAGAATTTCACGAAGACGAAACTGCGGAGTATTTCAACGGCTGCTTGCCGATCGAAGTTATGGCTGAACGTGGACCTGAAACACTACGTTTTGGACCCATGAAGCCCGTGGGACTAACCAACCCACACACGGGGGTGAAGCCCTATGCCGTAGTACAGCTGCGCCGAGACAACAAGCTTGGCACGCTCTATAATATAGTGGGGTTCCAAACCAAGATGAAATATGGCGCACAAGTCTCTGTTTTTAAAATGATTCCAGGCCTGAACGAAGCGTCATTCGCACGGCTTGGGGGCATCCATCGCAATACCTTCATCAATTCTCCAAGGCTGTTAGATGCGCAGATGCGGCTAAAATCGCGGCCAAACATCCGCTTTGCAGGGCAAGTGACGGGCGTAGAAGGCTATGTCGAGAGTGCCGCTATGGGACTTTTAGCGGGGCGCATGGCAGCTGCCGAAATATTGGGACACCAGATACCACCGCCGCCACCCGAAACAGCGATGGGCGCATTAATCACGCATATAACCGGTGGGGCCGAGGCCAAAACATTCCAGCCAATGAACGTCAACTTCGGCCTCTTCCCGCCGATTAATGCCAAGAGCGGGCGCAAAGGACGCAAGGACCGCTACAAGGCCTATACCGATCGCGCCAAAGAAAGCTTTGTAGCATGGCTGGCCACTATGTAACGCGCTTTGCACCCTCGCCCACCGGTCCTTTGCACCTAGGGCATGCATTTTCGGCGTTGACAGCATGGAGGCGAGCGTTAGCAGCAGGTGGCATGATGCTGCTGCGGATTGAGGATATAGACACCGCAAGGTCAAATCTCGAATGGGAAGCGGCAATCTATGACGATATGGCATGGCTAGGAGTGAACTATCCACGCCCCGTGATGCGACAATCGGAGCGGTTGCAAAACTATCGTGCTGCTTTGACGCGACTTGACAGCCTAGGGGTAATTTACCCCTGCAGCTGTTCGCGGGGCCACATCCGTTCGACGCTATCAGCCCCTCAGGAAGGCGCTTGGGAAACCGGGAACGGAATCGTCTATCCGGGAACATGTCGCGGTCGAGCCATGAGTAGCGAGGGCAAAGCCGATGCGATCCGGCTAGATACGGGCCGTGCGATGGAACTAACGGGCAGACTGGCTTTCACCGAAACCGCACCCAAAATGGCAGGTGTATATAATTTCGATGCGACGTTCATGCGAAACCGTGTGGGAGACGTAGTGCTGGCACGGCGCGATTTAGGCACATCATATCACCTATCGGTTGTGATCGACGACGCGGAACAGAATGTAACCGAAGTAGTACGAGGAGAAGACATCTTCGACGCCACGCCGATCCATCTACTTTTGCAACGCCTGCTGGGCCTGCCCACCCCCGTCTATTACCACCACCCTCTAATCCGTGACGAGGCAGGCAAAAGGTTGGCCAAGCGCGACAATGCACGAGCTTTGGCAAAATATCGAGCCGAGGGGGCTACGCCCGCTGACATCTATCGGATGGTAGGTTTGTAAGTTTTTCCAAAGAAGAGCTTCTATGCTTCTAGGATAACAGCAGATATTCACTTGTGCGAGGATAAGAGACAAGCCGGAATTAATGCAGCTTATGCAAAATCAAGCGACTGGCTTTGACAGGATGGTTTCTCCCGAATCATTAATCAGCGTATAAAAACACGAAGTATGGTTAGTATGACAAGCAGGACCGGTTTGAGCGACGATAGCAAGCAGGGAGTCGCGGTCGCAATCGATACGCAATTCTAAAAGCATTTGCACGTGACCCGAAGTTTCTCCCTTGATCCAAAAAGCCTGGCGCGAGCGGGACCAATATGTAACGCGGCCGCTGACGAGGGTTTGCGCCACGGCATCAGCATTCATCCATGCAAGCATGAGAACCTCGCCCGTAGCATGGTCCTGCGTGATACAAGGGATAAGGCCGTTGGCATCATATTTCAGCGTACTCGCATCAAAGGGCATCGGCCTTCTCCTTGGCAGGGCAATGAGTGCGGTCTATCTACGGTGCATAACACGAAAGAGGAAGTCATGCCGGATAGCGATCTAGTGAAGCTTTACTCGGACCGCATTCTGGCGCTAGCGGCAGATATTCCGCATATGAAGCGGCTAACCGCGCCGGATGGCACCGCAAAAAAACGTTCCCATCTTTGCGGATCGACGGTAACAGTGGATGTAATGCTGGCTGACGGGCAAGTTTCGGACTTCGGTCAGGACGTTAAAGCATGTGCCTTAGGTCAGGCTGCTGCTGCTGTGGTAGGTGCGGCAGTCATTGGGCGGACACGGGACGAGATAGTGCAGGCACGTGACCAGTTGGTCGCCATGCTCAAAGCGGGCGGCCCTGTCCCGGATCCGCCCTTTGATAAACTAAAAGTGCTGCTTCCAGCGCGGGAATATGCCAATCGTCACGCCTCAATCCTGCTGGCGCTGGAAGCTACAATCGACGCAATGGACGTGGCCTCGGCGCGACAGAATGCATAAAAAACCGCCGCACGTCAGATGACGGCGGCGGCAAGTCGCAGATCTTTTCGATTCAAGACTTTTAGGACCCTGTGGCGTCAATTTGGGACCAACACGAACCCGATCGTAAAGACCGCAGGCAGAAAGCGAATGACTCAAGCGGCGCCAGAAATGACAAGAGCGGCAATCAACAATGAAAACAGCGCGATCATGCCAATAGCATCTTCAATCAATGTGTTGCGAGAACGGACAACAACTTCCTTGAGTTCTGTAAACATTGGATACCTCCGTTAATGTTGTTGCTAATTTGTTCTCATACTTCCTTAGACCTGTCAAGAACTTTCCGCGAACATATGGGAACAAAATAAAAACAAGCAAGCTTCTAAGGGTTTTACAAGACGCGCCCCGTGCCGTTATCACAGACGGCTATCTGCAACCAAATTGTTCACGAGCTAGGCCCATTCTCCGAAGAAAATAAAGCCCTCTTCCCTTTCATCCAACCGACAGAAGCTGGATAGCACGGTCTTGATCTAACAACCAAAGCAGTGTGCGAGCAGCCCGTCCGCGGGGCGAAGTCAACGTAGGATCCTCATCCAGCAGGCGACGAGCATCGACTTGTGCAATTTCCATTAGATCGCCTTGGCGTTTCAAATCTGCTATGCGAAAGCAAGGCAGGCCAGATTGTACTGTGCCAATGACATCACCCGCACCGCGCATAAGTAGATCTTCTTCAGCAATGCGAAAGCCATCTTCGACATCGCGCAGCAACTTAAGTCGACGCTCACCACTTCCAGACAGCGGAATTTGATAGAGCAACAAGCATGTCGATTCCGCAGCCCCCCGCCCAACCCTGCCGCGCAACTGGTGAAGCTGAGCAAGACCAAAAGTCTCGGCACGCTCAATCACCATAATGCTGGCATTGGGAACATTTACGCCGACCTCAATCACGGTGGTCGCGACCAAAACTTTGATCTTACCTGCCACGAAGCTAGCCATTGACGCGTCTTTTTCGGCAGAGGACATCTGGCCATGAACGAGGCCCACGACATCACCCAAAACAGCGCGCAAAGCCTTGAAACGAGCATCCGCGCTGATGTAGCCGAGCACCTCACTGTCTTCAACCAGCGGGCAGACCCAATAGGCCTGCCGCCCATTAGCTACGGCATAACGCAATCTGGCCATCACCTCAGCCCCTCGAGAGGTCGAGATGAGTGCGGTTTTTATCGGTTTACGACCGGGTGGTTTTTCATCAAGGACCGAGACATCCATGTCGCCGTAGCTCGCCAATGCCAGAGAACGCGGGATTGGAGTAGCGGTCATCAAAAGCATATCTGTAGCATCACTCTTTGCACCAAGCTCCATACGTTGCGAAACGCCAAAGCGGTGCTGTTCATCAATGATCGCAAGGCGGAGGTCGCGAAAATGCACATCCTTTTGGAAAACGGCGTGGGTGCCAACAAGGATATGAATAGTCCCGTCCGCCAGATCGGTCATTTTACGGGCACGGGCGGAGCCCCTATCGCGACTGGTAAGCAAATCAAGTCGAACGCCTGCAACAGCAGCCAACGCTTGCAAACCTTCGTAATGCTGACGAGCAAGGATTTCAGTCGGGGCCATAATCACGCCCTGCCCGCCCGCCTCGACCGCAACGAGTAGAGCCTGAAAAGCAACGAGCGTCTTACCCGCACCAACATCACCTTGCAGAAGGCGGTTCATACGAAGGGGAGCCGCCATATCTCCCGCGATCTCAGCAATGGCACGGACCTGTGCATTCGTTAAAGCGAAGGGCAAGCTTTTTAGAACTTTAGCCTGAAGCATTCCCGTACCGACAGTCACCTGCCCCTTGACCTTACGCAAAGTGGCGCGAGCGAGGGCAAGGCTCAACTGATGAGCGAAGAATTCATCGTATGAGAGACGCTGGCGTGCAGAGTCGGTGTAAACAAGGTCGGCTGGAGAAATAGGAGCATGAACGCGGGCGACTGCATCGGCCCATGTAGGCCAACCTTCACGAGCAAGGAGCGGTCCGTCTATCCATTCAGGCAAGGCGGTAACACGAGAAAGTGTGGAGGCGACTGCTTTGAAAATCTGCTTTTGCGTGATGCCGTTCGTCAGCGGATAGACCGGCTCGAAGAACGGAAAATCTGCAGCTTCTTCTGGACACAGAACATGATCGGGATGAACCATCTGGGCGACGCCTTCAAACAGTTCGACGCGGCCCGAGACGAGGCGGATCGAGCCGGAAGGGAGGATTTTTCTTAGGTAATCACCACGGTTGTGAAAAAAGACAATCTGAAATTCGATGGCGGCATCGCGAACCATGATGCGATAAGAGCGACCCTTTTTACGAGGCGGAATGTGCAGACCCACCTCGACCTCGACTGTTACGGTGCAGGGCAAACTCACATCACGAATCGAAGACTTGCGGGAGCGGTCGATGCAAGAATGGGGGAGAAGAAACAAAAGGTCTTTGGGCCGTTTAACCCCCAGACCTGCAAAGGCATCTGCAATCTTTGGACCCACGCCTTCCAGCGTTTCCAATTTTGCAAAAAGAGGAAAAAGCGACGGAGAACGGGTCATGCGCCAGTGATGAGGGCAAGCCACGCGTCTTCGTCGATCATCTCGACACCATAACGTTCGGCATCTTTAGCTTTTGACCCGGCCCCTGGCCCTGCAATAACAAGGTCAGTCTTGGCACTGACAGAACCGGACACCTTGGCTCCCAAGGCCTCGGCACGAACTTTGGCTTCGGCACGGGTCATCTTTTCGAGACTACCCGTAAAAACCACCGTCTTACCCGCAACAGGCGACTGAGTGGCACGGATTTCTGGTGGCAAAATAGTCAAATGCGCGATCAGGCGATCGATTGAAGCGCGTTCCTCTGAATTGGCAAGGGCGTCCGACAGCGAAAGCGCAAGGGTGGGACCGATACCATCTGCGGTAATAAGTTCATGCCATGCCGCGGCGGAGTCCGATGGAACATTGGCAGCGGCAATAGCAGCGGTATGAACGAGTGTAATCTGCGCACGGCGTTTTTCTAGAGCGGCGGCAACGCGTTCGGCATTTTCCGCCTCATCAGCCGCACGGTGGGCGAGAGCTGCGGGACGAGCGAGGTCAACTGCGGCACAGAGGGCTTCCCAGCTTTGATAATGGCGGGAAAGATCTTGAGCCGCAACTTCACCCACGTGGCGCAGGCCAAGCGCAAAAATCAGTCGAGCAAGTGAAATGGTGCGACGGGCGCGAATAGCAGCCCAAAGATTGGTGACGGATTTTTCACCAAAACCATCCCGGTTCTTGAGACGAATGAGACCAGCGGCATCGCGAGATTCAAGAGTAAATATATCGGCAGGTTCGCGGATCGGCAGCGCGGAATCGGCAAAGAACATCTCAATCTGTTTTGCACCAATGCCTTCAATATCGAAGGCACCGCGGCTAACGAAATGCTTGAGTCGTTCAATGGCTTGCGCGGGGCAGATGAGGCCACCGGTGCATCGACGAACCGAGTCTCCCTCTTCCCGTACGGCTTCAGACCCGCATTCAGGACAGAGGTGGGGAAAGCTAAAAGGGATAGCTTCAGGCAAACGTCGGGCTAGGTCAACATCAGCGATTTTGGGGATCACGTCGCCGGCACGGTAGACCTGAACCCAGTCGCCAATACGAATATCTTTGGCATCACGGATCGGGTTGCCATTTGAGTCATGGCCAGCGATGTAATCTTCATTATGAAGCGTAGCATTAGAGACTACGACTCCGCCTACGGTAACAGGATGCAAACGAGCGACGGGTGACAACGCCCCCGTACGTCCAACTTGTACATCAATTGCAAGAAGCCGCGTCCATGCCAGTTCGGCAGGGAATTTATGAGCGATGGCCCAACGAGGCGTAGTTGAACGAAAACCGAGGCGTGATTGCAAGGCAAGGTCATTCACCTTGTAGACCACGCCGTCGATATCGTAGCCAAGCGTTGCTCGCTGCGCCTTAATGCTGCGGTAATGGGCAAGCATGTCCTCGGGGCCGACACAAAGCTTGGTGAGCGGGTTGGTCTGGAAGCCGAGTGATTTTAGCCAATCAATGGCACCCATTTGTGTATCGGACAAAAATTCGGACAACACCCCCCAGCTATAAGCAAAAAAGCGCAGCGGGCGTCGAGCGGTAATAGTAGGATCAAGCTGGCGCAAACTGCCTGCGGCAGCGTTACGAGGATTAGCAAAAGTCTTGTCGCCTGCCGCTGCCTGCCGTTCGTTCAGCGCGGCAAAATCGACATGGGACATATAAACCTCGCCCCGCACTTCGACAATAGCGGGAGCGCCGATCAGGGCTTTGGGAATGTCAGTAATGGTACGAACGTTTTCAGTGACATTCTCGCCAATGTTTCCATCGCCACGAGTCGCAGCTTGTTTCAACATACCGTTTTCATAGCGAAGAGAAAGCGATAGCCCGTCGATCTTCGGTTCGGCGGTATAAAAAATCGCTTTGGTCAGGCCGAGGTAGCGACGCACACGGTCGTCAAAATCAGCAATTTCAGTATCCTCAAAGGCATTTTCTAGGCTGAGCATACGGATTTCGTGATAGATTTTACCAAATCCCTCGGACACAGCAGCACCTACCTGGTCGGAGGCACTGTCAGCGCGTTTTAGGGCAGGAAAACGGACCTCGATTTCAGTGTTGCGGCGCTTAAGCACATCATATTCAGCGTCGGTCATCACGGGTGCGTCCTGTCCGTGATAAGCGGTATTGGCTTCCCCAAGCAAAAGCGCGAGCCGTGCAAGTTCATCGCGGGCTTCGTCTTCAGTCAAATCTGCTACCTGCTTATCCTCCATAGGCCGCCCTCGACATCTCACTTCCCTGATTTAAGGGGCGACCAGAGCCGCGTCCAGAGCAGAGAGCACGTTCGGTTTACGACAGCACACAGCGCAGAACCATTTCGATATAATTCTCGCCATCTATGACTTAGGAGAGTTTCTTGAGAGATTTTTAGATAAACACGTCAATGATCTTCACAGTTCAAGTTTATCTATACCTTCATAATCTGTAGGGTCGACTGCTGGTAATCACAGCTTCACCGGCAATAGCCGCCTACTACAGAACTAGAACGTTTTGATATACGATGAGTATTTCCCACTAAATCGAAAAAAGATCATTATGCAAATCCCTTATAAGACACGGAATTACAAAACGAGGCTGCAGGACTTGTAGAAAAAACGGCTTTTGCCTATTTGTATTGCCTTACTCATGACCGGATCATGCACCATGCTTGACCAACCGCTAAACTCGCTCGGCTTGCCAAAACCACCGTCCGAGACGCGGGTCGTCGTTGCCATGTCGGGTGGCGTCGATTCTTCGGTAGCAGCTGCAGTTCTGAAGGACGAAGGTTATGACGTGGTCGGCGTCACCTTGCAACTTTACGATCACGGCGCCTCGCTGGCAAAAAAGAACGCATGCTGTGCAGGGCGCGACATCCACGATGCGCGACGCGTAGCCGAAACAATGGGCTTTCCACATTACGTACTAGATTATGAAAATACTTTTCGCGAGGCAGTGATAGAGGAATTTGCCGATACCTATCTGGCTGGAGCAACGCCCGTACCCTGCATCCGTTGTAATGAGCAGATAAAGTTCAAGGACCTCTTAGCCACCGCCAAGGAACTAGATGCAGATTGCATGGCGACGGGACATTATATCCAGCGCAAGATGGGACTTGCCGGGCCGGAGTTGCATATGGCGGCAGACGCAAACCGCGACCAGAGCTATTTCTTGTTCTCAACTAAGCCCGAACAACTAACTTATCTGCGCTTTCCACTAGGCCATCTGGCATCCAAAGCCGAGACACGGGCACTGGCACTGCACTACGGGCTACCAACGTCTGACAAACCTGACAGCCAAGATATCTGCTTCGTGCCTAATGGCGACTATGCTTCTGTGATCGAAAAGCTGCGCCCTGGGGCAGCCGATTCTGGCGAAATCGTCGATCTAGACGGAAATGTGTTGGGTAAACATCACGGCGTAATTCATTATACAATCGGACAACGAAAAGGGCTGAGCATCGGTGGGCTTGGCAATCCGGTATATGTAGTACGGCTGGACCCTGCATCGCGTCGTGTCGTCGTGGGGCCAAAAGAGGCACTAGCAACGCGGGTCATTCCGGTACGCGAGATCAACTGGCTGGGCAATGCGCAATTTGATACACAGGCCGAATGGCACATGCAGGTCAAGGTGCGCTCAACTCGTGCGCCACGTCCAGCGGTAATACGACCCCTCTCGGCAACAGAGGCGGAGGTTGAATTACTCGACCCTGAAGACGGAGTTTCGGCAGGTCAGGCCTGCGTTTTTTATGCATCCGAGGGAAGCCGTATCTTCGGCGGCGGCTGGATCTGGCACGGACGCTAGCAAAGAGACGATTTTTCTACAAAAATCGGACATGCCAATCGTGACAGTAAACCTTTAACTAAAGACTGCGCGGGAGGCTACACGCCCCAGCACAATTATAAGATATTTATCGGCAGAAAATGATCAAAGATGGGTGAGAACCGAGCGGGCGGCGCGTAGGCCCGGAGGTTCGCCGCCTTTGCCGAGGCGCTGCATGGTAATCTGCATCGCTTGACGATGAGTTTCAGAATTTGAAAGTAGGCCAAGGACAGCAGGGACGATACGATCGGAAGTAGCATCAGGACCAATGAATTCAGGAATGGTACGAGTTTCCGACACGAGATTAACCAGCGTCACCGTTTCGATCAGCGCGACACGACGCATGAGCCAAAGAGTAAGCGGATTCATATCATAAACGACAACCATCGGACAGTCATTTGCTGCGAGTTCCAGAGATACGGTACCCGAGGCTGCAATAGCGACATCGGCAGCAGCGAAGGCTCCGCGTTTACGGGCGGGATCGGTGATGATATCCGGCTTGACTGGCCATTGAGCCGTGAGACTGCGGACGAGCGGCTCGATATTGGAAACCGTGGGGAGTGCTAATCGCAAGTCGGGATGCTGCGCTTTCAGACGAGAAAGAGTTTGGCCAAGGATCGGTACAAGGCGCGTTACTTCGACCTTGCGCGATCCGGGCAGAGCCAAAAGCAGCGGACCTTTACCTGTGAAGACGGCGCGTTCTTCGGGAGTTGCGAGGGGGTCAGAAACCACAGGATGGCCAACAAAATCGCACGTCATACCTGCAGCCTGCATATAAGGCGGCTCGAAAGGAAGAAGCGCCAGCACATGGTCGATGTAGCGGGCCATTTTTACGGCACGATCGGGTCGCCATGCCCAGACCGAAGGGGCAACATAATGAATGGTTCGGATGGTTGGGCGGGCGGCTTTAACGAGGGCTGCGACGCGCAAGCCAAAATCTGGACTGTCGATAGTAATCAGCGCATCGGGGTTAGCGTCAATTACAGCTTCAGCCGTTTGGCGAATGCGGCGTTTGAGATGGAGATATTTGGGCAGAATCTCAACCAATCCCATGATAGAGAGTTCGTCCATTGGAAACAGGCTTTCCATGCCTGCGGCCAGCATTTCGGACCCGGCAATTCCCATAAAACGGCTAGTAGGTTCGAGCTGCAGCAGACTACGCATCAAAGCCGCGCCAAGGCGATCTCCCGAAGGCTCTCCAGCCACGAGGAAAAAGGTCAAACCTTCCGAGCGCACAAGAACAATCCATGGCGATTGGCGAGGGCGATCATGGCGGCAAGATCTAGAGTAATGACGCCGCCTGCCTCCCATACAATTCCGCCTAGACCGGCAGCGGCCACCTGTTCCACCGTAGTAGGCCCGATGGTGGGCAAGTCAATACGTCGGTCTTGCAAGGGTTTGGGAGCCTTGTAGAATAAACCCTTGGAACCTGAAGGGCGAAGGTAAGACAAGTTGGCAACCGAAGCGAGCATGACATCGGTGCCTGACAGGGTTTCGACCGCAAGGCAAAGGCCTTGTTGAACAACCGCGCCCTGCCCTACGTCAATCTGTCCAAGAGCAGCAACGATAGCAGCAGCACGAGTGGCATCAGCCTGGTCCCGCGGGGTCATAGTTCCGGCGTAGAAGCCTGCAGCAGGAACAATACGGGGAGCGATATCAAGAACCCCACTGATGGTAAAACCTGCTTCCTCGAACACAGCCAGTACTTCTCGCAAAGTCGCATCATCGCCCTGCCCCATCGCTGCCAAAAGACGCGGAATGATGGTGGCGGTGGCAGGATCAAAAAGCGCGGGATCAAGACTTAGGCGCTTCACAGCACCTGCAAAGCAGACGCGGGTTACACCCGCATCTTCCAGTTGGCGCAAGAAAGGCATCAGCCGTTCAACACGGAAGGTCGTGTCAGGAATCACGCCATCTGGAGCAAAAGAATCAAGGGCAGCAATGTAAGGGCGCTGAGGCAAGGCCGAAACGAGGGCGGCGGGCAATCTCCCTGCCCCTGCAATAATAGCTAGGGTCATTTGGGCGTCAGGAAAGAGCGATCCGAGGCAGCGAGAATAAATTCAGTAATCTCGCGCACATGGATATTATCAGTTTCTTCCTGCAAGCGACGGGCACGGTCGAGAAAAGTACCCTCGCCCTGCGCCAGCATCTGGTAGCCCGCGCGAAGCGCGGTAATATCAGCACGTTCAAAGCAACGGCGTTTTAAGCCGACTAGATTCAGCCCATCAAGTTCGCCCCTCGGGGATTGGACAAGACCATAGGGGATCACGTCGTTTACGACCATCGTCACAGCGCCAATGATCGCACCACGACCAATACGAACCCACTGGTGCACACCTGACAGCCCGCCAACGATAACATCGTCTCCCAACACGCAATGGCCTGCGATAGCAACATGGTTAACTAAAATCACACGATCACCAATCTGAGCATCATGGCCGACATGCGCCCCAGTCATGATAAGCACATCATCGCCCACGCGGGTGATACCACCACCACCTTCAGTGCCGAGGTTCAACGTTGCGGCCTCGCGGATGCGGCAACGTTTACCGACTGTCAGACGAGTGCGTTCACCCTTGTATTTTAGGTCTTGCGGAACTTCTCCCACGGTGGCGAAGGGAAAAATCACCGTCTCCTCGCCAACCTCGGTCCAGCCCGTCACTACCGCATGGCTTTTGACCCTGACACCTGCACTGAGCGTCACATCAGGACCTATCAAGCAAAAGGGACCAACCTCGACCCCCGCGCCGATCACGGCACCGGATTCGACCACCGCCGAGGGATGAATACGAGCTGTCGGATCAATGCTCATGCGCCTGCCTTGCCACTGGTATTGAGCACGTCAAACATCGCCATAAATGTGGCTTCGCAGACGAGTTCGCCTTCGACCATAGCACGACCTTCAAACTTCCAGACGCGGCCACCACCGCGCAATGCTTTGACATGCAATTCTAACACATCGCCCGGCACCACCTTGCGGCGGAATTTGACGCCATCGACACCCATAAAGAAAACATTGGCGTTTTTATCAACTAAATCCATCGTGATTCCCACAAGGATACCGCTAGTCTGTGCCATCGCTTCGATAATCATTACACCCGGAAAAATTGGCATGCCGGGGAAGTGACCGGTAAATTGCGGCTCGTTAATCGTCACATTTTTAATACCGACACAGCTTTCGCCCAAAACAATGTCGCGCACTTTGTCGACTAAGAGAAAGGGGTAGCGGTGCGGAATAATTCGCTTGATCAGATCAAGGTCCGCGGTGCGGTCTGCGCCAGTGGTCATAAAAATCTCCTTCGATCTGCCCCCGCAATAGCCGTTCGGGCCCGTGCCGCGCCTTTTGACACTTTAAAAATGTGACTAGCAACTTGGGCCAGACGAAACAAGCATCAGGGCTGCGGTTTGGGTTCCACTTCAGCGGGCGACAAGGAAACGTCACCGCTTCCGAGTGCCGCATTCATACGGAAAATAGCCTGATCGGTGATGTCAATACCGCGCAGCGAGAGGATTATTGTGTTCTTGTCGATGATCACAGCAGCACCGTTGTCACGCATCAGTTCACCCAACACGGGGATAGCAGCTTCGAGAAAGCGCTTCTGCTCCATCTCATACCTAGTGGAGATGGCGCGGGATTTGGCTTCCTGCGCAGCACGAATCCGTTCGGCCTTAGTATCGAAAGCCCCAGCCAGAACCTGAAACTCGACGGCAGGTAATTTAGCACGGCGGTCAGTCAGGTCACGCTCTTCGGCTTCAAGCGCCTTTTCTAGAAGCAAGTTTTCAGCAATCAAAGCATCACTATCGGCCTTAAACCGCGCTTCGACTGCCTTTCCAAATAGGGTTTCGCTAAACAGCCGCTTGCGGTCGAGCGTCAAAAAAGGTGACTGAATCGAAACAGCAGTGACCGGCGGAACCTCTTGTGCAAAAGTTCCGGTTGCAAAGAACGCCGCAAGGATCAGCGCGACAAAACTGAACATCAAGCCACGCATCAAAACTTAGTCGAAAGAGTAAGGTCGAAGTTCTGTTCCTTGTCGTAGTCCTGTTTGACCAAAGCTTTCGAGAAGTTGAATCGCAAGGGACCGATAGGCGTATCCAAGAACACCGAAAAGCCGACGACCGAGCGCAGATACATACTATCATCGACAGTCTCTGTCCTACCGCCGACAGTGCCACCTGCTACGTCGTCGAGGCCCCAGACCGAACCGACATCAAAAAAGAGACCCCCGCCAATGCCGTATTCTTCGGGCGTACCAAGCGGGAAGTCGGCTTCGAGACGCACCACAGAAAATAGATTACCACCTAGTGCGTCCTTATTTTCGGCCTTGAGGTCACGCGGACCGACGCCATTCGTTTCAAAACCGCGGATCTTTTCATTACCGAAGAAGCGCGATGTAACACGGCTAGAATCATCTCCTAGCATCGCAAGCACACCACCCTCGAATGTAGCGCGGACGGTCACTTCTTCCCTAAAGGCCTTGGTCTCGGCCATAGCAAGACTGCTAGTGAGGACGTATTTCTCGTCTCCTCCAAGACCAGCATAATCCTGATTGAAGCGCAGCAAAATGCCACCCTTGGGGTTCACACCGCTGATGCGTGTATCGTAACTGAACGTGTAACCAGGACCAATGCTGCTAATCGCGCCACGTGCGGCATCACGTTGCAAAATGGATGAGCTGTCCTGTTCGAGGCCGCTAAGGGTCGATTCCGAATAAGTATAGCGAGTTTCCAGCCGTGCAATGTCGGTCAGCGGGAATTCGAGGGAGGGCGAAGATGAGAAAGTCTGCGTGTCATAATCCGACTTCTGGCTGCTCGTCTCGCGGTAGGCGTTCGAGAATTTCAGGGCAACATTGCGGCCAAGAAAAGCTGGTTCGGAAAAGGATAAAATAGCATTATTAGAATCGGTGCCGCTGGTCACACTGGCCGAAATGCCCTGACCGCGTCCAAGAAAGTTAGTTTCCGAAAAGCCTATGTTAAGGCCCAAGCCAGACGATCCCGAATAGCTGCCCCCCAAAAAAAGCGAGCCACTGGGCTGTTCCTCAACATCAACCTTGACTACCGCCTGATTAGAACTACTGCCCGGTTCGGCGTTGACCTGTACGTCTGAGAAAAAGCCGAGGGCGCGGATACGTTCTGCCGACTGACGGATTTCGCGCGGATTGAAGGGATCGCCTTCAACCATACGGAACTGACGACGGATAACCCGATCAAGAGTGGTGGTGTTACCTTCAATGTCGATACGCTCGACAAAAACCTTTTCGCCGCGGACAATTACAAATTCAACGTCGAGGATGCCAGCGCGTTCGTTACGAGTGATGCGCGGCTCAACCCGAGCAAGGTTTACGCCCTTTCTCAACGCAAAATTTTCCATACGGGCCACATTGTTATCGATCAGTGCGGGAGACCATGTCTCGCCGCTACGAATGCGCTGCACAGCTTCGAATTCAGCGACGTCTAAGCCATCAATTTCGGAAATAGTGCTGACCTTACCGATATTGAAGGACTGGCCTTCGCGGATAGTGAAAGTCACAAAATAAGCGTCACGCTCGCGAGCAATATCGCTGGAGACATTGAGCACCTGAACATCGGCATAACCACGCGACAGATAGAAGTCGCGTAAGAGCTGCTTATCGAGATCGATACGTTCAGTCACAAAGGTATCGCGCTGGATTAAAGTACGCAGAAGACCGGCCTGTTTAGTTTCAAGAACCTGCCGCAGGCGACGATCTGAAAAAGCACGGTTGCCGTTAAAGGACAGACGCTCGATTTTCACGACCTTGCCCTCAGTTATTTCAAAAACGAGATCAACGCGGTTCGCATCACGGCGGATAATGCGTGGATCGACGGTAGCGGCAAGGCGACCAGATTGACGATAGGCTTCAGCAATGGCAGCAGCATCAGCTTCCGCCTGCGAGGGCGAATAAACGTGACGCGATTGCGACTTAGCGATATCAGCGAGGTCTTCATCTTTGAGATGCTTGTTGCCCTCAAAATTAACGATATTTATCGTAGGATATTCGACCACTTTGATCACCAGAGTCTTATCCTGCGGTATCAATTCAACAGATTTAAACAAACCCGAGTTCACTATACGCTGATAAGCATCGTTCAGAGCGGCGCCCGAGAGTTCAGAATCGCGTTCAATATTGGCATAGGATAGGACGGTAGCGGTTTCAATCGTGCTGTTGCCCTCGACCCTGATCGACGAAAAGCTGTAGTTTTGCGCAAAAACAGGGGTAAGAACCAACAACGCCGAAGACACCAAAATCGCGACGATAAGGACAGAACGCAAAAGGCGCAGTTTCAACGGCTTGCCAACACCATTGATCGTCTGCATGTTCCAGCCCCGCAATTCCATAATCTATCGACTCTCCCACTATCGGGAAGCACGAGACATGTCAAAAGGTCCAAGTCTGTTTTATGGGTTCATAAGTAAACCAGAACAGCGCAAAAGCCGCAGCTAAATTTGGACAAAATAAGCAACTAAATCTTCACCTCCGACAAGACTTCACGCAACCAGTTGGCGTCAAAGGCACGCTCTATAAAAAACTGGCGGCAAAACAAGCTGTCGATCAAGACCCAGTCCCGTGGAAGTCCTGAAATTAGCAGGGCAGAAAGCGGAAATCTGCCAGATCACCCCAAGCATATCGCTCAGCGCCATGATCTTGTTGGTCATACACCAGCAAGAGCAACCAATATAGCCTAGTTCTAAGTCCCCGTCCCCACTGCAAACTAATTGAACCAAGATGAACGAAGAAAAGCTTCATGTTATTTATACTGACAGAAATATGTCAGACACACGAGGACTGGCCCCACTTTATGCGCCCAATCCTGCGCTGGACGTATCGGCACGTTTCTGTTGGCCCTATAGTCAAATTGAGCCATAAGGGATGATACATACAAAGGCTCGGCATTTTGCAGGGTCTCAGACATTTTCACCGAAAGGACGCGCTCAATGAAAGGGTTGGATCGTTTCAACGACATAAGCGAAGTGGTCGAGGCAGACCGCGCCCATGTCTGGCATCACTTAAGCCAGCATAAGCAGTACGAGACCGGCGTCGATCCACGACTGATCGTCGAAGGCAAAGGGATGAAAGTCTGGGATGCCAAAGGCAAGGAGCATCTTGATGCCGTGTCCGGTGGTGTATGGACAGTGAACGTCGGCTACGGGCGCGAAAGCATCGCCAATGCGGTACGCGACCAGCTAATCAAGATGAATTATTTTGCCGGTGCTGCGGGTTCGATCCCCGGATCAATCTTTGCCCAGCGGCTGATCGAGAAGATGCCGGGTCTAAGCCGCGTCTATTATTCCAACTCTGGTTCAGAAGCGAACGAGAAAGTCTACAAGATGGTACGCCAGATTGCACACAAGCATCATGGCGGCAAAAAGTGGAAGATCCTCTATCGTGACCGCGACTATCACGGCACCACCATCGGCACATTGGCGACCAGTGGGCAAGACCAGCGAGCGATGCAATATGGCCCCTATCCGGACGGGTTTGTACGAGTGCCAAATTGCCTCGAATACCGCAAACAATGGGATGTGAAAAACTACGGCGAGCGCGCGGCAGAGGCAATCGAAGAAGTGATCCTGCGCGAAGGCCCCGATACGGTGGGATGTCTGGTTCTAGAGCCGGTGACCGCTGGCGGTGGCGTGATCGTCCCGCCGAAAGGCTATTGGGAAAAGGTGCAAGAAATCTGCACGAAGTACGACATCCTGCTGCATATAGACGAGGTCGTCTGCGGCGTGGGGCGAACCGGCAAATGGTTTGGCTACCAGCATTACGGCATCAAGCCAGATTTCGTGACAATGGCCAAGGGCGTTGCCTCGGGCTATGCGGCGATTTCCTGCACGGTAACGACCGAAAATATCTTTGCCATGTTCAAGGACGACCCAACCGACACGATGAGTTATTTCCGTGACATCTCCACTTTTGGCGGCTGCACGGCAGGCCCTGCAGCGGCGTTGGAGAACATGAACATAATTGAACGCGAGGGCTTGCTAGAGAACACCGTCAAAATGGGCGACTATTGCCTTGGTCGTCTGGGTGAACTGATGGAAAAGCACAAGGTCATCGGCGACGTACGTGGCAAAGGTCTATTTCTTGGTGCAGAACTAGTGGCCGACCGTGTGACCAAGGAAGCAGCAGACGAAAAGAAGGTACAGGCAGTGGTCGCCGATTGCATGGCGCAAGGCGTGATCATCGGCGCGACCAACCGCTCACTTCCAGGACTAAACAATACGCTATGTCTCTCGCCCGCACTAATCGCGACCAAGGATGATATCGACCATATCATCGACGCGATGGACGGAGCACTAGGTCGCGTCTTCGTCTGAAGCAAACTTAGATGGTGCGCCACATACACGCACCATACCACGCAACATACGCGGTCCCTAGGGACCGCGTTTTCTTTTATGGCAGTCTTGCGGGAGATCAGAGGCGGGGCTAGGTCTTGATCCGAAGCACAAGGAAAAAGCTATGTTCACCGGAATTATCACCGATATTGGGCGTGTATTGCAGACCGAACAGCAAGGCGATCTACGGGCGCGGATTGGCACAGCTTATGACATAAAAAAAATCGATCTAGGCGCATCTATCGCTTGTGACGGAGTCTGTCTGACAGTGGTAGCGATAGGCACAAATCCGGAAAACTGGTTCGACGTGCAAATCAGTGCCGAAACCTTGTCAAAGACCAATATTTCAAGTTGGACTGCAGGCAAATGGCTAAACCTCGAACGGGCACTCAAGGTAGGGGACGAGCTTGGTGGGCATATCGTATCGGGCCATGTCGACGGTCTAGCAAAGGTGGTGGCCTTACACCACGAAGGCGACAGCCTGCGCGCAACCTTCCGTGCACCGCATACGCTGGCAAAATTTATTGCACCCAAGGGATCGGTGGCACTGAACGGCACCTCGCTAACAGTGAACGAAGTCAATGACACCGATTTCGGCATCAATTTTATCCCACATACACAACAGGCCACGACATGGAGCAAGGTAAAGCTAGGCGACCTCGTAAATCTTGAGGTCGACACAATGGCACGCTATGTGGCGCGGCTGCGGGAATGTGGAGCGTAAAATTTTACAAACGAAAACTATAAAATTCAGGAGGCAAGCAGGCTTTCATACGTCTGCGCTGCGCGCCCACTGCCAATCGTTCCACATCGTCTCACAAGGACTACGTATCCCCATCAGACTGGCATTCTGCAGTCATATTGTCTAGGAGGACTGTGGGAGCATCAGGAGCCCGACAATGAGCGAAATAAAGACGGATTACTCGGACGCAATTTCCTCGGTAGAGGAAATCATCGAAGATGCTCGCAACGGGCGCATGTTCATTCTAGTAGACCACGAGGACCGCGAGAACGAAGGCGATCTGGTTATCCCTGCACAAATGTGCACGCCGAACGCGGTGAATTTCATGGCGATGCACGGGCGCGGGCTCATCTGTCTGGCGCTGACGGCCCAGCGCTGCGACCAGTTGGGTCTGCAACTGATGGACCGCAAAAATTCGTCACGCCATTCCTCGGCATTTACCTTATCGATCGAGGCAATCGAAGGGATCGACACAGGCATTTCCGCCGCTGACCGTGCGCGCACGGTTTCGGTTGCGATCAATCCAATCAAGGGTGCTTCCGACATCGCTTCGCCCGGTCACATATTCCCACTGCGAGCGCAGGACGGAGGTGTGTTGGTACGTGCAGGCCATACCGAGGCTGCGGTAGATGTTAGCCGTCTAGCGGGGCTGAACCCATCGGGCGTGATCTGCGAAGTCATGAAAGACGACGGCACAATGGCGCGCCTGCCCGACCTAATCACTTTTTCCCAAAAACACGGACTGAAAATCGGCACAATTTCAGATCTAATCGCCTATCGCCGCCGTCACGACAATCTTATAACAGAACGTACTGTGAAATCCGTGACTTCGACACATGGTGGCGACTGGCTGATGCGGATATTCAGCGATGAAACGCAAGGGACCGAACATGTGGTCCTAACAAAGGGAGATCTAACGGGTGAGGCGCCTGTTCTGGTGCGTGTGCATTCACTAAACCCGCTAGAGGACGTACTGGGTATCGGCGGTGCTGGCGAATTACCCGCTGCGATGCGGCTGATCGCATCCGAAGGGCGAGGAGTTGTGGTCTTGCTACGCGACACCACGACAAAGATGGTCGAAAGCGGCGAGCATTCGCCTCAAACTTTACGACAATACGGACTTGGCGCGCAAATCCTTTCAGCGTTGGGCCTATCAAAAATCACACTTGTAACCAACTCGCAGGCACCCAAGGTCGTAGGCCTAGAAGCTTATGACTTGTCGATTACGGGCACGCACCCGATTGCGGAGTAACGGGCATGGCAACAGCAGAAACATATTACACGCTGCCTTTACCCGTTTTTGAAAAGCCAGTGAAGATTCTGATCGTGGTGGCCCCCTATTACAAGGACATCACCGACAATCTGGTTGCAGGTGCGCAAGCTATTACCAAGGCTTGCGGGGTCGAAGTCGAGATGATCGAGGTTCCAGGGGCACTAGAAGTGCCGACCGCCATCGCGCTTGCCGAACGGCAGGCAAAATTCGACGGTTATGTAGCGCTAGGCTGTATAATCCGCGGCGAGACCACACATTACGACACGGTCTGCAACGATTCGAGCCGTGCAATTAGCCTGCTCGGCTTGCAAGGAGCCTGTATCGGCAACGGCATCCTAACAGTCGAGAATCGAGAACAAGCCAAGGTACGGGCCGATCCAATGGGGCAGAACAAAGGGGGGCATGCAGCGGCTGCCGCCTTGCATCTGCTGGCACTTTCCCGCACATGGGCGACCCAGACCAAGGGAATTGGATTTCGGGCATGACCACCCAAGCTGAAAAGAAACAAATGCGCTCGGCAGCTCGGCTTTATGCCGTACAAGCGCTGTTCCAGATGGAAGTTTCTGGTCAACCGGTTGAGACAATCCAACGCGAGTTCGAAACACATCGTTTTGGCGAGATATTCGACGATGTCAAAATGGCCGAAGGGGATATAGAGCATTTCCGATCGCTCGTGGACAGCGCGGTAAATTTTCAGGCTCGCATCGATCAGATGACCAACCGGGCGCTTGTGGCAAAATGGCCCATCGACCGGATCGACCCAGTCCTGCGGGCGCTGTTTCGTGCCGCAGGAGCTGAAATGGTGAATATGGATACCCCGTCCAAGGTGGTGATCAACGAATTTATCGATGTAGCTAAAGCCTTCTTTCCCGAAGGAAAAGAAGCAAAATTCGCAAATGCCGTACTCGACCACATGGCCCGCGAAGCCAAACCAGAGTCTCTTTAGACAAAAACCGGCAAATTCAGTCAATTTGCAGCATTTATTTGCTCCAATACCTGTCCGGTGTTGCCGCTTCGATCAAATTACAAGCCAAATTATGATAGAAATAAAGCTAGTCTAACTTCTAAAGATTGAAGGACATGCCAATACTCAAAAGCATCTGCTTTTATATTAAAAGCTACGTCATCAGCTTCATCCTTGCAGCCGAATTCTTAATCGCGCTGGCCGTGATAGATGTCATCGACTTGCAAAGGCTAATCGGATTCAAAAACGTGGTATTTTCGAAGATCTAATGCTTCATAGCGATCATCCTAATGACCTAGAATGACAATCTGCCAGCACCGCACGAAAACCAAATGATCCTCACTGCGCGAAAATAACAAGCAAGAATTCTCATGTTGGAGATTCCTACTTTCTAGAGAGCAGGTGGCGGGCCCGCAGCGACCGTGGATGGCATGGTTTCCCGAGAGCCAGAGGTCTCAGGTGGGCACCAGGTAACAGGACCAAGATCCTATCAGAGCCAGCATCCATTCGTTTACTTATCGGCCACTGGAAAAGAGCCTCACACGCGAAGAGCAGTACCCGCCACCTTAAGGCATAGGAGCGACGGAGTGGCGGAGCAAGGCCTTAACGAAGGATACAGCAATAAAATAACTCAAACGAAACGCCAACGACAAACGATGGCGTAAAGGCCATAGACAATACCGAAGCCTGCAACACCTAGCAAAAAGTAGGTAACTTTAACTGCGTTTCAGCGGCTTTCCGCCATCAACGAGAAGCCGTGCAGCCTCAGCCGCTGTACGAAGCTCCTCGGCAATTTCTTCAGCTTCTTCAGGGTCAAAATCGAGCGGGAGTTCAATGCCACCTTCTGCTTCGATATAGATACGGACCATGCCAAGATCAGTCGGCCCAATCCGGATATCGGCGGCGATGTCACTTTGCTTGTCAATGCCCATATTTTGTCTCGTTTTTGTGCACAATTATCGTAGTTTTGACCTAGCGCGGGATCAGGGGTGAAGCAAGATGATCCCCCACGATCGAAGCACATCTGCCTCTTGCAATCAACGGGAGGGAACGGTAAATTTTCTGCAGTGCAGCTTTAGCTCAGTTGGTTAGAGCACCAGATTGTGGATCTGGGGGTCCCCCGTTCGAGCCGGGGAAGCTGTACCAGACAATATTCTAAAATCATTAAGATATTTTCGAGTTCGAAGGATCCCACCTTCAGCGCCGTGTTCGGCTATTGCGCAATTCCATTTCTTACTTTCGCAGAAAAAGACACTGCATAGGGAGTTTCCGTTTGCTATCCTTAGCAGAACGAAACCTCCTTCCGTACTTAGGCGTCAGACCACCACGCGGCCCCTGTCGAGCCGCACGATCCTATCCATCCGTCCAGCCAACTCCATGTTATGCGTGGCAATCAACGCAGAAAGCCCCGTCTCACGCACCAAATCCATCAAAACGCCGAAGACCGTGTCCGATGTCGCAGGATCAAGGTTCCCTGTAGGCTCGTCCGCCAACAGCAGCTTCGGCCCATTCGCCAACGAACGACAAAACGCCACCCGCTGCTGCTCGCCTCCCGACAACGCAGCAGGGCGAGAATCGGCCCGCACCGCAACCCCCACACGCCCTAAAAGCTCCATCCCTCGGTTTACTGCCGCCCGTTTGTCTGCACCATTAGCCAACTGAGGCAGCACCACATTTTCCAAAGCCGAAAACTCCGGCAGTAAATGGTGAAACTGGTAAATAAATCCTACATCCGCCCGCCGCGCTGCCGTACGGGCATCGTCGGTCAACCCCATCATCTCTCGCCCAGCATGCACCACACGACCACCGTCAGCTACATCCAAGAGCCCCGCAATATGCAGCAACGTCGACTTCCCCGCACCGCTGGGCGCCACCAGCGCCACCACCTCGCCCTGTGCCACGCTCAATGATGCCCCGCGCAGCACAATCACCTCCGATGGCTTGCCACGATTATAAACCTTCTCAATCTCATCCAGAATTAGAGCCTCACCCATAACGCAAAGCCTCCACGGGATTCATCCGCGCCGCTCTGCGGGCCGGAAGCAGCGTAACGACAAAGGAAAGGAACAACGAAAGAAACACCGCCGAAAGAACATCATACAGCTGCAACTTCGCAGGCAGCGCATAAATCCCGCGTATCGAAGGGTCCCAAACTCCGCCACCCGCCACGTAATTCACCGCCGAAAAAATCGGATCAATATAAACAGCAAATAAACATCCCAGCAGCACCCCCGCAGCTGTCCCAACCAACCCAGTGGATGCACCACAGATAAAGAATATCCGTAGCACTGCTCCCTCGGTCAACCCCATAGTCCGCAAGATGCCGATGTCGCTGCCCTTATTTTTTACAAGCATGATCAGCCCTGAAATTATGTTCATAGCGGCAATCAGCACAAGGATAGAGAGGATCACGAACATCACATTGTCTTCGACGTCCAGAGCCTGCAAGAACGACCCCGCGCTATCCCGCCACGTCCATATCAGCACGTCTTCGCCCGCTGCAGCCATCACCTTAGGCGCAATCTCCTCAATCCGCTCGGGCGCAACCACCGAAACATCAATCTCGTCCGCCATCCCCTCACGGTTGAAATAGCTCTGCGCCTCATCGAAAGGCATGTAAATTCTGGTACGATCAATGTCATAGCGGCCAGCGGTAAAGATATAGACCACTTCATAGGCATTCACCCGAGGACTAGTCCCAAACGCTATTTTAACGCCATTTGGGGCTACCAACCGCAACCGATCACCCAAACCTACGCCCAACTCCCGCGCAATCCCCGACCCAATAGCGATACCCTCAGAAAAATAAGAAATATCTCCCTCTGCGTCTGCCCCAATCCCGACTCGCGGAATCGCCGCCAAATCATCGGGCCGTATCCCGTAAACTTCAGCCCCCGTCGACCCTTCACCGGCGGTCACCATCACCTGCCCCTTGACCAAAGGAGCCACCCGAACAACCCCCTCAATCGCAGCGATTGCAGAAGCCCGCTCGTTATAATCAGTAAAGTCGTTGATCAGACGGCCATCCACATCAACATGACCTGAGGAATAAACCGTAACATGGGCATTCGCGCCCAGAATAGTGCTAACAAACTCAGCCCGAAATCCGGCGCGCACCGCCAGCGTGGCGATCAGTGCAAACACCGCCAAGGTGATCCCGACAAGCGAGATCCATGTCATCACCGACACACCACCCTCAGCCTGCCGCGCCCGCAAATAGCGCCAAGCAATCATCCATTCAAAAGCCGCAAAAGGCCGCGTCGAAACCATCGGTCCACCCTTATCAGATTCCACCCGCACCCTGCTTGCAACCTCTCCCCCCGTCAAGGCAAAGGCGTGTCATGATTGCGTCTTCCATCCCCGCACATGCAGGCTCCCTAGCCAAAACTAAACCGCACTACCCAAAACCACCAAACTCAACCCAAAATTGTACCGCAATCTGCCGCCAACCCTGAAATCCATTCTCCCGCACACAAAGAAAAAGAACACAGCCTCTTTTTCCCTTACACTCCTGCGTAAATCTGCGCGATCCGGGCCACCGCTGCTTCCGGCGATACTTCTTCGCTCTCGCCTGTACGACGCGAAGTCACCTCCACGACCCCACTCGCCAGCCCGCGCGGTCCGACCGTAATCCGCCAAGGCAACCCGATCATATCCATCGTCGCAAACTTCGCCCCCGCCCGCTCGTCGCGATCATCGTAAAGCGCCTCTAAGCCCTTGGTCGCCAACGCCTTGTAAAGCCCCTCACAAGCCGCATCCGCCGCGCCATCGCCCTGTTTCAGGTTCACAATACCCACGGGGAAAGGCGTCACCTCCTCAGACCAGATGATGCCCTTGTCATCATGACTTGCCTCGATAATTGCACCCAACAAACGTGACACGCCAATGCCATGCGACCCCATCTCAACCGGCACACGACTGCCATCCGGCGTCACCACCATAGCCCCCATAGCTTCCGAATACTTAGTGCCAAAGTAAAAGATCTGCCCCACTTCAATGCCACGCCCCACCTTGCGGTGATGTTCCGGAACGGCCTCAAAAGCAGTCACGTCATGAGTCTCATCAGTACGAGCATAAAGCGTAGTAAATTCCTTGCACACATCCGCCACAACGGCGCGGTCATCAAAATCAATGTCCCGCTGACCCAGTTTCAATGCGGTCACGCGGTCGTCGTAGAACACCTCCGACTCACCGGTCTGCGCCAAAACAAGGAACTCATGTGTATTGTCCCCTCCGATCGGGCCAGAGGCGGCACGCATCGGGATTGCGGTCAGCCCCATGCGTTCATAGGTCCGCAAATAACTAACCATATGGCGGTTATAGGCATGCAACGCCGCGTCCTTGTCGATGTCGAAACTATAGCCATCCTTCATCAAAAACTCGCGCCCCCGCATCACGCCAAAACGCGGACGCATCTCATCACGGAACTTCCACTGAATATGATACAGCGTCAGCGGCAGATCCTTGTAGCTGTTCACATGGCTTCTAAAGATGTCGGTAATCATCTCTTCGTTGGTCGGCCCGTATAGCATCTCGCGCTTTTGCCGGTCGATAATCCGCAACATCTCCTGCCCGTAGTCGTCATACCGGCCCGACTCCCGCCACAGGTCGGCAGACTGCAAGGTCGGCATCAACAAGGGGATATGCCCAGCACGCACTTGCTCCTGATGCACAATCTCCTCAATACGTTTTAAGACGCGAAACCCCAGCGGCAGCCACGAATAGATACCCGCCGCCTGCTGCTTGATCATCCCCGCCCGCAGCATATAACGATGCGAGACGATCTGCGCCTCGGCCGGATTTTCCTTAAGAACAGGCAAGAAATAGCGAGAAAGACGCATGTAGGGGCCTCGTTAATTCGGTTCCCCACGTTCCTAGCGAGAAGCACAAAGGCTGGCAACCACGCGACACCCTACGACAAGGCCCAACGTCCAACAAAGTCAGCCCTACCCTACCGGCCCTCGTTCACCACATGTCAAAAATCACAAACTTTTAATCAATCCTTAGATAACAAATTGATTTGCATATATGAAAAAAAGTTGCCACCTCAGTTCGGGTAGAAACAGTGATGTTTTGTAGAAACAATTCAGGTAATTAATCTTCAATACCAAGGACGCTAGCTGCAAGTTGTCGCGTCACAGGGCGACCATGAGCCAGCGAAACTGTATCAAGCGTGGCGACCAGTAAGCGGGCGGTAGCAAGTGAACGCTCCATACGCTGTACGAGATAGGAGATTAAATTTGGCTGCACCGTAATTTGACGGTCAGCAAAAAGTTTGACCAATACGGCGGAAAGAAGTGCATCATCTGGTGCGTCTATTTGTGTTAGGCTAGCGGCTTGAAGGCGACTTGCGAGATCGGGCAAACGCAATCCCCAATCACGAGGCGGAGTAGCGGCAGTCACAAGGAGAAAAGCACCTTGGGTCACAATGTTGTGGAGATGAAAAAAAGCAGCTTCGCGTTCAGCATCCCCCGCAACATCTTCTGCATCCTCGACGCAGACACAGCCTTGTTCACTCAGTGCAGCAATATCGACTGTGGCGAGGGCTTTGCCTTTAACCAACGTAGCCCCCGTAGCTTGCAGCCAGATATGAGCAAGGTGAGTTTTACCGCTGCCCGGAGGGCCAATAAGCAACATCTTACCTGCAGGCCAGTTTTGCCATGCGTCGATGGCGCTCAATGCCGTGATATTTGTATTCGAAACAAAAAAATCCTTGCGAGCGAAAGTTTCGGTCACAGGAAGGGTGAAAGCAAGTTGATAAGTCACTCTTGAATGTCATCCTCGGGCGCGGGATAGCCCGTAAAACCACGATAAAGTAGGCTTGATTGGTAGCGGGCGGTAGCAAAGCGTGCAAGCACGCCTATAGAGGCTGCAACAGGTATGGCAACAAGCATACCAACAAAGCCAAAGAGTGAACCAAAAGCCGAAAGCGCGAAGAGTAACCAAACTGGGTGAAGACCTACGGAATTGCCGACGAGTTTCGGAGTTAGCACATTCCCTTCAATGAACTGGCCAATAAAGAAAATAGCAGCAATAATACCAATCGACATCCAATCACCCCAAAATTGGAAGAGCGCCAGTGCAATGGCGAGCGAACCCCCAACGAGACTTCCGACATATGGAATGAAAGTAATCGCCCCTGCGGTAGCCCCAATAACAAGGCCAAACTGCAACCCCGCCACCATGAGAGCGATGGAATAAAAACTGCCCAGAAGCAGACAAACAGAAAGCTGGCCACGCACAAAGCCCGCGAGAACCAAGTTGATCTCCTTACCCAAGCGACGGATCACGGGAGCATGATCCCGCGGTAAAAGCGTGTTGATGCGGGTGATCATGTGGTCCCAGTCTAGGAGCATGTAAAAGGCCACTACAGGTACCACAACGATGAAAATCATCGCCGAAACAATGCTCATAGCAGAGCTTAGCAAAGTTTCGGCAAGCTGACCGCCCTTAGCTTGTATCACTTGTCCGATCTGAGCGAGCGTCTGACGAATGGTCGAAGTGGAATCATTCAGTTCAGGGAAACGTTCAGTCAGAAAAGCCTGCAAACGTGCGAATATCTGCGGGGCGGCATTTACAAGACCGCTGAGCTGTTCGACGAGTGTCGGGATCACTGCAAGCACTAAAAGAACTGCGGTCAGCAAGACAATAAACGAGATCGTCATGGTGGCGCCAACCCGAGAAAGACCCGCGCGTTGTAGACGGTCGGCTACTGGATCGAGAAAATAAGCCAGAGCACCACCAACAAGAAAAGGTAAAAGGACATCACCCAACACATAAAGCAGCAGCAGGAACACCGCCATCGTGGTACTCCAGATCATAAGCTGTTTTTGCATGGGCAGTGCCACTGTCACGCCTTTCAAATGTGTCGCGACATCATATCACCACTGCTGCGCTGCGGCGCAAGAGCAGAGGTGCTTATATGTCACGGATAGCCCTCAAACACCAAAGGATAGCAAACCTTGACGAATAGTTTTGCACCCCCCCTTCATAAACAAGCGCTGGTCCAGCAAGGTTTGTTCGGCCGCTAGGCAAGCGCTATCAAGGATGAAATCGGTCAGCGACTTATGTGCTACCTCTGCAGCACGACGTAACACCACCTCTTGTTCGGGGGTGGAGCGCAGCCCAAGACGGACGAATCGAGCTGAAGTGGCCTGTACAAAAGCAGTCATGACAGCAGCTGTATTGTTGAATCAATTACAGTATTTTTTGGTACAAATGGTAAACACTGTCTAGCTCTATTATAGCGACTGGTGACCGTGTTTGATAGCAAGAATACGTCGTTCAGCAAATTCTGAAAGACGCCGACAATAATCAAGCATTGGTTCCAATACTAGTTGGCGATAAATTTCTCGTGGAGACTCACCCTCCAGACCTTTCTCCTCCAACAAGGTGGTCAATTCGTCGCTCTTACGGTGAGCCGCCGATTTTGATCTAAGTTTTTGTAACAGTCGAAGTGAGACAATCAACTCCTCTAAAGCGCTGTCTCCTCCATTTTGACGTAACCATGCCTGTAACTTATCAATCCTCCGAGGCGGGCTAGATTTTTTTTCTTTTATCTTTGCAATTTCTATATTTACTAATTCAGCAAGCTTAGATTCGTTCAGATATTCGATAAATATTTTATTTGCCGCAATTATACAGCGATCAAACTCGGTCCATTCATCAAATATGAGCATACGCAGATCCGTGAGCAAACCCGCATCATATTCGTGAAATTCATCGTAAAGTTCGAAACCGAAAGCCTCACGCCATTTTCTCAAAAGCTTATGACGCTCCGCTTTAATAGCAAGATCTAGATTTTTCCCATCGGCAGGCTGACCCAAAAAGAAGCGTCTTTTGCAAGTCTCGCTGAGTCCACCCTTAGGTGGAACATTAAACGAGCTCCAGTAGCGCTGTTCCGACTCTGGTAGGACACTCCCTAAATCACCAAGAAATACAATCACCTTGTCTTCATGGTCGTTATCTATACACAGAGCCCATTTACTACCGCACAATAGATAACCATCTACGACTGAATACAGACTAGAGTTTCCAAGGTACTTGTTCAGTACTTTTTTGCGGAAATGAATAGGCGTAAGATAGTTAGGGTTATCCGCATTTTTTCCAAAATAATCTGCAAGTTGATCAGGATCAGAACTAAAAACCGTATCGGACCCATCATCGGAGGTTCCGATGATGAAAGTTTGATAAGTTTTCTCATTCTCATATGGCCAAATACCACACTTTTCAATTGGCAGCGCCTCTATCAACCGCTTACCCAGAAGCCGACCAACTGCGGACTTCCCAAGAGTAAAATCATTTCTTACGTACCTAATTGCGCAAAGCATGGAATCGGCTATTTTTTCTAGTTTTTCCTCTTGGGGTTCATCATAAAACTGCACAGAATCCACTTGCAGAAGAATTTTCAAACCCCGCGCAGCGCAAAACTTTCGAAGCGCCACAGTATCAACGAGGATTGGGCCAGAGGAATCTCGGTATACAATCTTCTGCTCTGATCCATCGTCTAGGATCTTGAAATATTCATCGGTTTTTCGGTTGTGCCATAAATTGTGGAACAAGCGAAATTCCTCCAGAAGATCGAATTGGTCCTGTTTCAAACCGTTAAAATTGCGATGTATAATAAGAGGCCAAGATTCGCCGGATGCTGGCTTGTAAGAATATTCTGTACGTTCTTTTCCGTTCTCCCACCGCGTCGAAAACCCGGTTAGCTCACCGTCTCTGCGAACAGTCCAACTTGCATCATCAAGGCATTTTTCGGCGGTGTTTCCTCGAACGAGGCCTATGTAAATACTCCCATTTCCGCTTCCGCTGGTATTCCATGTCCATTCAGCTATCAGGCACTGCCTTTGCTCACCATCACGCAGCAGTTCCAGCGCCTTATCCATTGTCAGCATGCTAATTCCCTCGTTTTGCACTGTTGCGATCAGTAGACAATGTCAATCGGCAGTTTCAACACACAAAGCCACGTGCCCACTATTAAGATAACTCTTGATATACCCTGTGCATTCCCAAAATGAAAGGATGGGCGAACAACCGCATTGAGGTTTGCTGGAAAAATACCGTTCATGCCCGACATCTGCCCCAATCTTGAAACGTACAGATTTTTTCTGCAGTCGCCTACGCCTGAGAAGTTTCCAACAACAACCGACTACCTCTAAACACGCGACGGCAAAGAAAGTGGCTTCGAAACCACTCGCGTGGCTACCAGAGAAAATGAAAAACAAAGAGAAATAGTCTATGATAAAAACGCTGAGTTCGCGGAAACGGCGCTCGCAAAGCCATGCACGGAAACCGTGCCGACAATCGGAGAAGAAATCCAAAGCATATATAGAGTTTAGATCTAAGATTATGGTGGCGAGACACGGAACCGAACTCGCGTCCGCTTTGCCAGCAAGACAGCAAACTTTTCCCGCAAAGGGCTTAGCTTCGAAGATTTTTCCGTTTCCGCTTCGTGACCGTACCGGCCTTGAGGACGATGCGTCCTAGGTGACCAGATCCCCTGCCACTAGTAGCCACATCAAACGCCAATTCAATTCCCGGCTTCACAACCGAACCGCGTTCGAACGAGCGCGCCTCGGCCTTCTACTACCCTCTCATTTCGCGTCTTTAACTCACGACGGATATGGTTTACAATTTTTTATAAAAAATGTATCTTTGGAAACCACGAGAGGTCAGCCATGTTCAGCATTCGACTCCATCGGGCTCGTAAGGCAGCAGGGCTATCCCTGCGCGATCTAGGCGAACGCGTAGGGGTATCTCATGCCGCCATCAAGAAGTACGAAGACGGCATTGCGATGCCGTCCTCCCATATCCTGATTAATCTGTCGCGTACGCTCAAGGTGCGTACCGAGTATTTCTTCCGTCCAGAGCAGGTCGCGCTCGAAGGCATTGAGTACCGCAAGCGCAGCTCCTTGCCCCAAAAGCGACTGAACGCGATCACCCATGAAATAATCGACCAGATCGAACGTCGCATCGAGCTAGAAAGTCTCTTTCCTCAGTCGCCCGTCAAGGTCTTCGCCACAGTCGAGGGGCTGGCGACTTCCATTACCGCGATGGATCAGATTGAAGAGACCGCCGAACGCGTCCGTGAGGCATGGGAATTGGGCTTTGACCCTATCCCCGATCTGATCGACGTGCTGGAGACCAACGGCATCCGCGTCTTCATGATCGGGACGGATACAGAGAACAAATTCGACGGCCTCGCGGCCCGCGTTAGCGGCATGCCCATCGTGGTCGTTGGTCGCCACTGGCCGGGAGATCGTCAGCGCTTCACCCTAGCGCACGAGCTCGGGCACCTCATGTTCGAAGGTCGCCTTGCCGGTAATCTGGACGAGGAGATGGCGTGCAACCGCTTCGCCGGAGCCTTCCTGTTTCCACGCGCCTCTGTGCTGCGAGAACTCGGCGAGCATCGCAACGCAATCGAACTCAAAGAACTAGGACTTTTGAAGGAAGAGTTCGGCCTGTCGATGTTCGGAATTCTCTATCGCGCCCGGCACCTTGGAATCATCTCGCCCACCTACCACGAAGAACAAATCAAGCTGTTCCGCTACAAAGGCTGGCATCGAAAAGAGCCTGGGCATGACTACCCTACCGAGAAGACGCACATCTTCGAACAGGTGGTGTTTCACGCTCTGGCCGAGGAGTACATCAACGAGTCGAAGGCAGCAGAGCTAATGAACATGCCACTGCAACAGTTGCGGCGCGTCCGCTCGATGGAGGGCGGCGATGCTGCTGTTAATCAGTGATGCCAACATCTTGATGGATGTCGAAGTGGGCGATCTTGTAGCACCAATGTTCAGCCTCGGCTACCGGTTCGCCGTGCCGGACGTACTTTACTACGAGGAATTAGAGGAGCAGCACGCGCACCTGCTGGACATGGGGTTACAGACCCGCACGCTGTCGCCCAAAAGTGTTGAGCGCGTTCAGACGCTGAGCCAGACCTACGTCAAGCCGGGGCGCAACGACTTGTTCGCCCTCGCGCTGGCCGAAGTCGAGCAATGCCCTCTGCTGACAGGGGACGCCGCGCTGAGGCAGGCCGCAGAAACGGAACAAGTCGAGGTCAAGGGCACCGTCTGGCTGATTTCGGAGATGGTGCGCGAGCAGCGCATCACCGTGGCGGTGGCTAGAGCGGCGCTGCACAAAATGCGCATCAACGGACGACGACTGCCATGGGATAAGGCCGAACAAAGACTGTTGGCGCTTGAAGCAACGCCGCCTCTGAAAGAATAAGGAACGAGAATCAATATGACCAACGGGGATACAACAACGATTAAGCCCACCGCCTCGCAACAAGATTGGAAAAGGCAACGACCTTGACTGTCAACATCTTTGAGCGCTTGCCTATTGCTCCCACCTTTCACTCCGGGGCCTACCTCGGCCATTGCCATCAAAGCATTCCAAAAGCGATCTCAATTGACGCGAATTTCATTTTTCATTTCAGTTTTCATAAAAAGATTCGAAATTGACTTACATTTATTGCCGACAAACCAACACTAGATCTACGCGACCGATTTTCTCTTTGAAAATATTTTAACGTTCTGATTTGCCATGTAACTACTAGCGATAATTAAAGCCACACCAAAAATCTGCAAAATATTTAATGATTTATTGTAAAAAATAAAATCCACTAAGATTGCAACAGCAGGGTAAATAAACGTCATGATTGCAATGGTCGATGCCGAAAGATTTCGATAGGCTGAGTACATGAGCACATACGTTAGGCAGGAATGAACCGCGCCCAGTGTGAGCAAATATCCCCATTGAACATTGGTAACTTGCGTCACCGATTGCAGATCAGCGAAAGGGAACAAAATAATTACACCCACGATGAGCTGGATTAGCACAATGAGATGCGGGCGAACGGCCTTGATTTGTTTGACAATGACTGCTGATATTGCCCAGAACAAAGCCGCAGATATTGCAAGAAATACACCGTGCATATAGCTCGACGAGAAGTCGAGAAGCTTCGTATCAACGTCAACTACAAATACGACGCCGACAAACGCCAGCAGCATCAGAACCCATTTTTCCTTTGGAACAGATTCTCGAAATATAGCTGACCATATAACGACAAACAGAAATGGCTGGATATGATATATGGTTGTCGAAATAGAAATTGAAGCCGTTTTGAAGGATTGAAACAGCATAATCCAGTTGCACACCAAAAACACACCGCTCACAAAAATTAACAAGAAATTCTTCTTATTTAGTTCAGTGTTTTTGAAAAAGCCCGTTAGCAGGCAATAAAGGCTCAAAAACACAACACCAAATAAACATCGAAAGAAAACCACATTGTGTGCTTGTTGCTTCGATTCAACCACGAAATAGCCTACGGTACCCATAAGCAGCATTGCGGCGAACATTTTTATCACGCCGAACCAGGAATCCTTTGTTACTGTATTTGACATTCAATTTTTCCTAAGTTCGATGGTTATCGATATATCCGGGCTTCAAACAAGCCTAAGACATTAATAGGCCATGCAAAGATTGGTACCTGCGGAGATCATGCTGGCTTGAGGCATTGATCTATAGCTTAGGCTAGGTCGGCCTGTAAATCCTCTACACGTCGCCATCAATCACACCTGAAACATGCGCGAGCTGTCCTTAAGTTGATGTGATCAAGCAACTTGCAGGATCAGGTTTTTACCACACGCCTTGGCGTACTTGCGAACGGTGGCAATTGAAGGTGAATGCTTACCTGTTGCCAAAGATCGTTCAAGTCGCGCGACTGCTGGTGGCTGCGTGCCCATACGTTGGGCCACATCGGCCTGTGTGAGCCCCGCTTCATGTCGAGCCTTGAGCAGGGAGTCCAGTAAAACCGCCTCTTCGCGCTCAATGCGATCAACCTCAGCTTTGACGCCGGGACGCTTCAACATGGCTTTGATCACTTGGTCATGCGTCTTCATTTTTAATCTCCTTCAATAGGCTTTTGGCCACTTCCAGTTCATGCTTGGATGTGCGCTGTGACTTTTTGACAAAACTGTGCAGCATCACAATGAACTTACCAATCAGCGTGCAATAGGACACCCGAGCATGCCCTCTGCACCCTTGAGGCACAACTCAAACAAACCACCTCCCATCACCTTGGCGTGAGACTCACCCAGGTTAGGGCCAATAGCCAGCATTCTTCGCGTCAGCACAATGTACCAAGCGGCCAAGGTGTCTGGCAATTCCAGTATCTGAACTTAAACGCCTTCGCTGTAGTACTTGATTTCGAAATCCATAGACGAACATATAACAAATATGTTATTGTTCGTCAACCTTTAAACTTGAGCTACAACTCCATTGGTGCCCGGGTTGACGGGGCCAAGATTTTTATCGCCATGCTCCAGATCAACAAGGTCTGGGATCAGTTATTCCCGACCAAGCAGGAACGCATCGTTCGCCTACTGATCAAGAAGGTGGTGGTCACGCCGCACACCGTCGAGTTGCAATTCCAACCCAATGGCCTCGAGCGGCTGGCAGCCGAACTGAAACTTCCGTGGCAAACGGCGTCAGTTGATGAAGTGACAGCATGAACAAGATAAAGATCAACGCCACGGACAGCGCAGATCTGGTGACGGTCGGCAACGGGATTTTCAACGTTACCATCCCAATCAAGATCACCCGGCGGAGCCACCGTTGGCTGACGCTGCTCAAATCCGGCAAGGCCCGGAATCTGGCCGAGGTTGCTGAGATGGAAGGAATGGACCGGGCCTACGTCAGCCGGATGTTGAATCTCCCCACCATGGCTCCAGACATCGTGGCGTCCATCTTGGACAAGTCATTACCAGACCACGTCACGTTGTTTGACCTAGCATCTGGGACACCGCTGCTGTGTGATGAGCAGAAAGGGGTAATAGTCAAGACTTCATAACCAGGGATAATAATGGCTTCGTCAAGAGCAGTTAAAATTTCAAATTGTAGGTTCTTGACCTCATTCTGGACAGTTCTTACAGACTGATGTACTGCTCAGACATGCAAATCTAGAAAGGTGAGAAGAGTGAACACGGCTGAGCTTTTCGCGCAGCAAGCTGTATCTCCAACGCTTGAGTTAGGCGCTTATGAAGAACTTTGGGCGCGTGACGGGCAGTCGTTCAAAACTCTTGCGGAGCTGTTCCGAAAAAGCGGCAACGACCTTCCCTCTCATTTTGTTAATCCAGAGCTGGCAGCTAAGCGCGCCCAAGAGGTTCTGCACATCCTGCAGTCAAAACGCATCGACGATGCCCGATTCATTGTGCAAGGCACGATGGAATATCCGGAGGAACTGCGAGCAGCGCGTTATCCCGTTCAGTTCCTATATTACCGAGGCAGCCTTGACTTGCTTTACATGCCACTGCGAGTAGCCCTTGTCGGCAGCCGTGAGGCGAGCGACGAAGGCATTCGGCGTGCACGCAAATTGGCCAAGTGCCTGGTAAATGATAGAGTTGTAGTGGTTTCCGGCTTGGCGAGTGGTATTGACACTGCTGCCCACACGGCAGCACTAGAAGCCGGTGGGCAAACCATCGGCGTGATTGGTACTCCGATCAGCGAGACCTATCCACGTGAGAACAGTGAACTTCAGGAACACATCGCCCGCAATCACCTTTTGGTAAGCCAGGTTCCGATAATTCGTTATATGCGTCAATCACCAAAGTGGAACCGACTCTTCTTCCCCGAACGCAATGCAACGATGTCCGCTCTGACCCAAGCAACAGTTATCGTTGAAGCTGGCGAAACGTCGGGAAGTCTTATACAAGGCCGTGCAGCACTTGATCAGGGACGCAAGCTGTTCATATTGGAAAGCTGCTTCCACCTTGGTCTAAAGTGGCCCGAACGGTTGCAAGCAGCTGGAGCGATCAGGGTGTCTGAATATGAAGAAATCAGAAAACACCTCGGCATTTCGGGTCATTCGCATTGATGACACGCTCCGGCACGATCACCCCTGTTTGACTGCCGACGACGAGTGCTTCTGCCTCGGCGAGTACCAACCGCGTGCTGGTTTCGACGCCAGCCCGGTCAACGATCTGATCTTGAATTACAAGAAGTCGGTGGATAAGCGCGGTCGACCTGAATACATCTACAAGGAAGAGGCCATCGCGAAGGTGGCTCGCCTAGTCCAAGGCGTGTTCAACGAGAACGCTATCAAAACCTGTACCATTGTACCAATTCCGCCATCAAAGGCCAAGGCCGATGCGCTCTATGATGACCGCTTAGTTCGTTCGCTGCGCGCAGTGAATCCGGACCTAGACTTTCGGGAATTGCTGGTCACGAAGGAATCCATGCGCGCCCACCATGAGTTTCAAGCTGGTGAAAAGCGCCCTACGCCGGACGACCTGTACGCCAATCTGGCCATCGACGAAGCCAGCCTTCATACGCCAGTGAAACAGACCATCATCCTGTTCGATGACGTGTTGACCAACGGCACTCACTTCAAGGCGTGCAAGCGATTGCTGAATGAACGGCTGCCGAAGTGCTCCATAGTAGGCCTGTTTATCGGCCGGACCAAACGCCCCGATGTATTGACGGACTTCGACATCATCAACGACTGGTAAACCTCAGTAGGTTGGTCTTTCGATGTCTGGCAATCCTTCCAAGGCCTAAACCGTCTGGTTGCAATTTTCGCTAGCCTGCCAATGTTAAAATCAAACTACTCGATTAGTCCACTCGTAAGTTTTTGATTCTGTTTACCCCAAACTCAATGTCTTGTGGAGTTCGGGCCGTTACAGTGTGCAAGACGCGCTGAGAGAAATGGCCTGAAGAGAGAGAACTGGGCGCAGAACTGCGCCAGTAGATGAGGTGGGCGAGGTCCACAGCTTTCCGCAGGAATCCACAACAACACGGGACAACACGCGCGATCGCCCAAGAAAAAACCAACTCAGACGAGTTGGGGTTTTGGTATTGGTGGAGCAGAGGGGGATCGAACCCCTGACCTCGTCATTGCGAACGACGCGCTCTCCCAACTGAGCTACTGCCCCACAAGCGCGGTTTTCTCATGTAAGGATGCTCGATTGTCAAGCTGGGCTCAGGTCTCAACGACGCATTCTACCTTTGTATGAAGGTCACGTCATCCACACCTCTTCCCCCATGTCGCAATCAGATCATAACTAAACTCATAATTCGTCAGCTTCACAATAAATGCACAAATCCGGCATCTTCCTGATGGAGCGCTTAAGCTTACGCTCAAAATCCAAAATACCCCTTTTGATGGACAGCAAATGGAGGGTAAGGTACTCGCAACCTTCGTCACGGGGACGCAGGTGTTCAAGGCCTAATCAATGCCCGATTTTACAAGTGCACCACTCGCCCTGATCCTGACAGCGACGCTGGCCTATCTTTTGGGCTCAATCCCCTTCGGCATCGTCATCACCCGCGCCTTGGGTCTCGGCGACTTGCGCAAGATCGGTTCTGGCAATATCGGCGCGACCAATGTGCTGCGGACCGGCAACAAACCTGCAGCCATTGCAACCCTGCTTTTGGATGCAGGCAAGGGCGGCATTGCTGTGCTCCTAAGTAGTGCTCTGGTAGGTGAAGACGCTGCCCAACTCGCCGCTCTATTTTCCTTCCTCGGCCATCTTTTCCCCGTCTGGATCAACTTCAAAGTCGGCAAGGGCGACGCGACCTTCATCGGAACATTCCTTGTACTCACATGGCCTACTGGTCTCGCCATCTGCGCCTCATGGGCAGCCATCGCCTTTATCTCGCGCATTTCCTCGCTATCAGCACTGTTTGCAGCAGCCCTCACCCCAGTCTGGCTAATCCTCTTCGAAGAGGGCGAGAAGGTACTTTTAGCTACACTCCTCGCTGCCCTCGTCTGGCTACGTCATACCGCCAATATCCAGCGTTTGCGCCGCGGAATAGAACCA
>JADZAO010000110.1 GCA_020852535.1 Paracoccaceae bacterium
CGCCCGTTTTGCTGGAGTGTCACCTGAACGCCTGATGTTTCTTTGTATGGGCATCTCTGGTGGTATCGCCGGAATGGCGGGCCTGTTTGAGGTTGCCGGTCCTGCAGGCCAGATAAGCATTGATTTTAACACTGGCTACGGTTTTACTGCAGTTATTGTTGCCTTTCTCGGACGCCTTAACCCGATTGGCATCTTGCTTGCGGGACTTCTCATGGCTCTCACCTATATAGGAGGCGAGCTTGCCAGCTTTATTCTTGGTTTGCCCTCGGCTGCCATTCAGGCTTTCCAGGGGATGTTACTTTTCTTCCTTCTTTCGGTCGATCTTTTGACTAATTTTCGCATCTGCTTCGGCAGAAAAAAGGAGGCTATCTAATGCTTGGTGGAATCAACCCGTCCATCTTGATTGCTTCGCTCATGGTTGCCTCGGTTCCGATCATTCTTGCTGCCATCGGTGAGTTAGTGGTCGAAAAGGCGGGCGTTTTAAATCTTGGGGTTGAAGGAATGATGATACTTGGCGCGATCTGCGGTTTTGTGACCGCTGTTGAAACCGGTAGTTCTTATCTTGGTTTTTTTGGTGGGGCTTTGGGCGGTATCATTTTCTCGCTTGTCTTCGGCATTCTTACGCAGGTGCTTATGTCAAACCAAGTGGCCACCGGCCTTGCGCTCACGCTTTTTGGTCTCGGCTTATCGTCGTTGATTGGACAGGGTTATAATGGCATCAAGCCCCCTGCTACCAGCACCATCTCGCTTGGTCCGCTGGCAGACATTCCAGTATTGGGCCCCATCCTTTTCGACCATGACTGGGTTTTGTATTTTTCAATTTTCGTCGTGGCTCTGGTTTGGGGGATTTTAAAATACACTCGTACTGGACTGATTTTACGCGCTGTGGGTGAAAACCACGATGCTGCACATGCGTTGGGTTACAAAGTTATCCGTGTCCGTATTCTTGCCACTATGTTTGGTGGCGCGATGGCTGGTCTTGGCGGTGCCTACATCAGTCTCGTTCGTGTCCCGCAATGGACTGACGGAATTACAGCAGGCGCTGGCTGGATTGCACTTGCAATTGTTGTTTTCGCCAGCTGGAAACCGTGGCGCGTTCTTCTTGGTGCTTATCTTTTCGGCGGCATTACTGTGCTTCAACTTAATTTACAAGCTGCTGGAGCGGTTATACCTGTGCAATACTTGTCCATGTCGCCTTATTTGATAACCATTTTCGTGTTGGTGATTATGTCATCAGGCAAGGGTAAGGCGTCGTTGAATGCGCCCGCAGCTCTTTGTCAAAACTTCCACGCCTTTCGCTGAGGCTTCAACAAAGTGGGCAAATAGCCCGAATGATGGGAAAAGAAATGCAAAGAAGAACAATACTTAAGAGCACTGCCGCACTTGGTGTTGCCACGATGATGGGCGGTAAGGTTGCCTTCGCGCGGGGCCTTGAAAAAGTGAAGGCAGGCTTTGTTTATATCAGTCCTGTCGCTGACGGTGGTTGGAGTTTCCAGCACCATCAGTCCGCGCTTGCTCTGCAGGAGAAATTTGGCGACAAGGTCGAAATCGTTTGGCAAGAGAACGTGCCGGAAGGCGCTGATGTTGAACGCGTGTTGACCCAGATGGCATTGTCAGGTTGCAATATTATTTTCAGTACTTCTTTTGGCTACATGGATCCTACCAACGCGGTCGCCGCTAAATTTCCAGACGTAAAGTTCGAACACGCTACTGGCTACAAGCGCAATACGTCGAATGTCTCGACCTACAATGCACGTTTCTATGAAGGTCGCGCCGTTCAGGGTCATATTGCGGGAAAAATGACTAAATCTAACAAGATCGGCTACATTGGTTCCTTCCCGATCCCTGAAGTTTTGATGGGCATTAACAGCTATTACCTGCATGCCAAGAAGGCGAACCCTGCGGTTGAACTTTCGGTCGTCTGGGCTTTTACTTGGTTTGATCCGGCGAAAGAGGCCGATGCGGTTAAGGCTCTTATCGATCAGGGTGTAGATGTTATAGCCAGCCACACTGACTCGACCGCTCCGCTCGCCGAAGCAGCTAAGACAGGTGGTAGGGTTATCGGCTTTGGTCAGGCCTCTGACATGCCTGAATATAAGCCGTCGCCTCGTGTTTCGTCGATCATCGACAATTGGACGCCCTATTATATCAAGCGTGTTGGCGCCCTACTTGACGGCAGCTATGCACAAGTTGACGCTTGGGAAGGTATCGCCGGCGGTGAAGTGCTGATTGGCGAGATAACTGACGCAGTCCCTGCGGATATTAAGTCCGAAGCTGAGGCGCTGCGCGATTTTATCAGTGCAGGCACCTATCACCCCTTTACTGGCCCGATCAAAAAGCAGGACGGCTCGGTTTGGCTCGCTAGTGGCGTTACTGCGCCTGATGGCGATCTCTTGGGTATGAATTTTTATGTTGAAGGCATTAAGGGTAACCTTCCGTCTTGATTTTTTTTGGTACGTTGACTCAAAGGCCCGCGCGAGCGGGCCTTTTTTGTTCTGATCTAACTCTCTACCCCTTTCCCGTCCGCTTGGTTAGGTAGCCTGCCGTCACTTTTCCTTAAATCCATTTGAACAGATAGCTGACAGATCCCGCGCTATGTGCAGATTTCTTATAGATAGAAACCTGAGTTTAGTCCTCTTTCGGGGTTCAGTTTCTTGTAGAAATCGACCGAGTATTTCTAGATATCTGTGGTTGCAAATGACATGCTGATCATTGGCACTAAGCTAATAGCTCAGGTCTTGATGGCCGTTTAGTCCTCTTTGAGGATATTTTGGATCAATATCAAAGCTACTTTAAGAATATAGTTGGAACTGATTTGAATCATCTCCGCCGCATTTTTCCTAGACTTGCTGATAGGACAAAAAATCCAGTCGCTACGGTAATGATCGATGGTCCCCCAGGCGTGTTTTGCCAGAGCGAAAGTTGTAATCCAGCCAAGGTTGCACCCGCGCCAATCAGCGTGGCAAGGATCGCCATGCCCTCAGGGTTGCGCGCCACTCCCCGTGCTGCCGCCGCCGGAATGATTAGCATTGCTCCGATCAGCAGCGCTCCTACTACTTTTAGCGCCACGGCGACCACCGTTGCGAGCGCCAGCGTCAATACAAGTTGTTCGCGGTTGGGGTTTAGGCCGGATGCATAGGCAAGGTCTGTGTTAAGTGTAGACGTTAGTAGAGGTTGCCAGCGCCACACTAGCAGCCCCAGAACTAGCACTGCACCACCCCAGATGAAGCCGAGGTCCCCTTGCGATACAGCAAGAATGTCACCGAAGAGATAAGTCTGCAAATCTGTCCGCGCCTCTGAGATGAAGCTGACTGCGACCAGACCGATTGCCAGTGCCGAATGGGCGAGCACGCCTAGCGTGATATCCATTGCCCATCCCCGTGTAGCTAGCGTGGACACAGTCACTGCCATTGTTAGAGCTACAGCTAGAGTTCCTGTTCCGATAGGCAGGTCGGTTGCTAAAGCTAATGCAATGCCTAGAATGGCGGCGTGGGCGGTGGCATCGCCGAAATAGGCCATTCGTCGCCAGACGACAAAAGATCCGAGCGACCCCGTCGCCAGAGATAGGCCTACGCCCGCAAGGCTGGCGCGGATCAGAAAATCGTTAAGCATGGCCATGCTCCGCATGGTTGTGATGTACGAGTTCTGTGTGTCCATTGTCATGTGCGTGGCGATATAGTGCCAATGTTTCCTGTAGGCCAAACCCGAACAGAGCATGATATTCCGGTGCGGTTGACACGATTTGTGGTGTTCCTTCACAGCAGATATGCCCGTTCAGGTAGATCACGCGGTCTGATGCCGCCATGACCGCATGTAGGTCGTGGCTAATCATCAGCACCGCTGCTCCTGTCTCGCGTCGTATTTCTTTGATCAGCCGGTAGAACGCTGTTTTGCCGGGCTGGTCTAGCCCTTGTGTTGGTTCATCTAGCATTAGAAGTTGCGGCCGTGCTAGAAGCGCCCGCGCTAGAAGTACGCGTTGGAACTGCCCGCCCGATAATTCTGTCAATTGCTGTTCCGTTACCTCGGGCACACCAACCTGTCGTAAGGCCGCTGCCGCGTCTGCATCGCCCACCCACAACGGCAGCGATAAGAAGCGTCGTACAGTCATCGGCATCGATCGGTCTACTGCCAGTCGCTGCGGTACATAGCCCACCCGTAGGTTCTTAGCCTGCGTCACTTCTCCCTCGGCAACGGGTAAAATTCTCAACAGTGTCCGTAGCAGTGTCGATTTTCCTGATCCGTTTGGACCGAGAATAGTAACAATCTCACCCGCCTCAATCCGGATTGACACGTTCGTCAGTATTTCGTGCCCGTCCAGCCGTACCGTCAAATTTTTTGCATCAATCAGACTCATATTACGCTCCCTTGGCAACGTGGGCAAAGTCCTATCGCCTCGATTGTGCTGCTCTCAATTGCGAAGCAAAAGCTATCGGCTGCTTCGTTCAAAGCTCTCCGTACAGGCGCTGTATTGGCCTCGGCCACTACATTGCACTCCTTGCAGATTAGGAATGCAGGCGTATGTGTCTCGCTTGGATTCATGCAGGCGGTAAAGGCGTTTAGCTGCTGGATTCGATGGACGAGGCCCTGTTTTACAAGGAAATTTAGTGCACGATAGGCTACGGGCGGTTGGTTACCGAATCCGTCCGTCGCCAGCCGTTGCAGCACGTCATAAGCCCCCATCGCCTGATGTTTTTCCAATAATATTTCCAGTACCCGCCGCCGTACCGGCGTAAGCCGTGTGCCCCGCGTTCTCGCCAACAACTCGGCTCGCTTCATTATGTCTGACGCGCAATGTGCATGGTCGTGCTGGATAAAGGCAATCTTGGGTGTGGCAGTGCCGCCTAGATAGGTTTTCGAATGATTATGCAGCATGATTCAGTTCTATTGACACGTTATAATATAACACTCATAAGCCTTTTCGGCTTTGAAAGAAAGCAGAAACGATGCGTTATATTATATCATTTTTTTTAACCAGTCTGATCTTTACTTCTGCGTATGCCGAAGTGCCTGATGTTGTAACTGATATTCCGCCCGTACATGCGCTTGTTTCGCGGGTAATGGGCGATCTGGGTACGCCGACGCTGCTTTTGACCAAAGGTGTGTCCGAACACGATCTCCAGCTCCACCCCTTGCAGGCTGTTGCTCTTGCAGATGCTGAACTTGTTGTCTGGATTGGACCCGAACTTACTCCGTGGCTTGATCGCGTTTTGTCGCGTCTGGTTAGTGCAAAAAACCTCGTTCTACTCGACGCCCCTGAAACTGCCCGCCGCGCATTTAGTGAAGATGGCGCCCACGTTCATGGCGGCCATGATGATTATGCTGTCAAAGGCAAAGTAGACTTCGTCGACCACAGTAGACACGAAGGTACAGATCCTCACGCATGGCTTGACCCTACAATTGCTAAAGCTTGGCTCCCGCTTATTGCTGCCGCCCTCTCGGCTCTCGACCGTGAAAACGCTACTACTTATGTCGCCAATGCGACCAAGGCTCAGGCAGACATTGATGCCCTTGATGCCCATGTGACGGCATTGCTCGCTCCGGTCAAAGACCGCCCGGTTGTGGTCTATCACGATGCTTATGGATATTTTGCTAACCACTTTGGTCTTTCTATTAAGGGCTCGATCGCGTTGGGCGATGCCACTTTACCCGGTGCTGCGAAACTCGCAGCTTTGCAAGACACTCTCGCCATAGGTGAAACTACTTGCATCTTTCCCGAAGCTCAGCATGACAAGGCGCTGGCCGAGCAGCTTGCTGTATCTACCAAGATGAAACTTGGTGCGCCGCTCGATCCGGTTGGCTCGACCTTGACTGCAGGCCCCAATGCCTATGATGCACTTTTGACCAAGCTTGCCACCTCGATTACTGAATGCTTCATTGTGCCATGATACCTGAGAATTTTTTCTATAGCCTTGTTTGCAGCATCCGCTCGCGTCACAATTTTCTACGGGGATAATGGAATAACAACTAATGGTGGCCAGACAGATTGTGGTTTTCACCGTGACGTAAACGGGTAAGGCGCTAAGTCGTATTATATTCGTTAATTTCTGCGTGAGATGTTAGTTCTTATGGATAGTTTGGGTGTCTCAATGCGTTTCATTACGGCTTGGATCCGCGTTGTAGATATATGATTCTTGTTGCTCGAATGGCACTGTATATGAAGCTCTGGCAATTAAAGTGCAGAACGGTTCAGCCCCCCAACCATGCGGGCTTTTCATCGATCGAACTTGAACGCGGTAATATCTACAGTCAAACCATCACTTGGTGTTTTTTTCGGACGAGATTGACCGCTTCGAAGTCAACTTGATTGCCGCAGGGTACTATTTGATTGCTGATTTTGTATCAGCACAACAGCGAACTTAGAAAAATACTGCTACCTTGCGTTCTTTTCTATTGAGTTATGATCTAGGCGCAACGCTGCAGTGTAGAATCGCGCTTGCCGCATCGTTCATAAAAGCGTAAATCCCCCCAATGTCGCCGTTGAAACGGCTGTGTATGGAGTGACCGAAGACCCGCGCACGGGTCTTATCTGCCTGACGAGACGCGCCTAATTTTGGGCTGCTCGGTTATACAGATCTTGAAATCCATGAATCAAATGCATGACTCCAAGTCCCCGGTGTCGGTCGAGCGTCAATTACCGCTCTTTGACGAAGATGAACTCGACATCGCTGCTTATCTGCGCGACGAAGGTGAAGAGCCCCACGTCGCAGTGCCTAAAAGCTTTGCTGCCCTCACACTTGGCGCAGTCGGTGTGGTATATGGTGATATTGGTACATCGCCGATTTACGCCCTGCGCGAGGCTCTCCGCCCCGTCGCCCGCGACGGCCTTGAAAGGACTGAGGTATTGGGCCTTCTTTCCTTGCTTGCTTGGACTCTGATTCTCGTTGTTACTCTTAAATATGTTCTTTTCCTTCTGCGTCAGGACAACCGTGGTGAAGGCGGCGTTCTTGCGCTTTATACCCTGGTCCGTCTCACCATTGGTCGTCGTTCGATTCCCACACTTGTTCTTGCCATCGCTGGAGCTGCTCTCTTTGCCGGTGATGCCACTATCACCCCTGCTATATCGGTGCTTTCTGCGGTGGAAGGCGCGGGCCTTGTCTTTCCGCATCTCGATTATTGGGTTGTGCCGCTGACGATGGGCATTCTTTTCGGCCTTTTTCTGATTCAGCGTCAGGGTACGGCTCGCATTGCTGTCGCCTTTGGTCCGATCATGCTTCTTTGGTTTTCTATGCTTGCCGTGACTGGTCTTTGGCACATTGTAGCCAATCCTGGAGTTTTGGTGGCGCTGAACCCTGCCTATGGTGTCGAATTTCTGATCGAACACAGAACTGTCGCTTTCTTCGTCTTGGGTGCTCTCTCACTTGCGGTAACGGGGGCAGAAGCCCTTTACGCTGATCTCGGCCACTTCGGCCGTAGGCCGATCATGGCGGCATGGATGATGCTCGTTTTCCCCGCCTTGATGCTTAATTATTTCGGTCAAGGTGCTTTGGTGTTGATCGATCCTTTCGCTATTGAAGATCCATTCTTCCGTCTCGTGCCGGCTCCAATCTTGCCTTTCTTTGTTGCATTAGCAACTTCGGCTACTGTCATTGCTGCGCAGGCGGTGATCTCTGGCGCCTTTTCTATTACCCGTGCTGCTGTGCAACTGGGCCTCCTCCCACGTCTGACTATTCGTCACACCTCGTATGACCAGAGCGGCCAGATTTATATTGCGGCAATCAACTGGGCACAGCTCCTCACCGTACTTTGGCTCGTCGTTGCCTTTGGCAATTCGGGTGCATTGGCTTCAGCTTATGGTATCGCTGTGACAGGAACGATGGTTGTAAGCACGGCGTTATCCGTGATTTACATGTCCCGCTCGGGCCAATTGTCGCTCTGGATGGCGATTTTGATTGCGGCACCTATCGGCCTGCTGGAATATGGCTTTCTCGCCTCGAACCTGACTAAGGTTACCGATGGCGGCTATGTGCCGCTCATTATTGCAGGTATAGTTGGGTTGGCGATGTGGTCATGGTGGCGCGGTACGCAGAACATGGTTGTGAAATCCCATAAGCAACTTGTCGGACTTAACAGTTTTGTCAAATCCATGAGCCATTCCTCGGTTCATATTGTTCCGGGTACGGCCTTTTTCTTGACCCCCGATCCGACCGTGGTGCCCTCGGCACTTCTCCACAATCTTAAGCATAATCTCGTTCTGCACGAACAGAATGTGCTCCTCACCGTGGAAACCCTGCGTGTTCCCGTGGCCACGCCGGAAGAGCGTGTAAGCTATGAACCGCTTGACGGTCGTTTTGTCCGTCTTATCCTGCGCTTTGGTTTTATGGAAACACCCAATGTCTCGCGCGCGATGGTTAATGCTCGCAAGGCGGGATTGCGTTTTGACGTAATGTCGTCCAGCTTTTTTCTTGGCCGCCGTCGTCCAGTTGTCGCAGGTTCCTTCGGTCTTGATCGTATGCTCGATCGGATTTACGCTGCTCTCACACGTTTTTCGGCGGACCCGTCTGACTTCTATCATCTGCCTCGTGACCGCGTTGTGGAATTGGGAGAAAGAGTGGCTGTCTAGGTCATCTGTTTTCGCATCAGGCTTGCAACATCAAGCATACGGTTCGAAAAGCCCCATTCGTTGTCATACCAGCCGAATACGCGCAGCAGACCACCCTTGGTCAGTCGCGTCTCGGGGCAGGCCATGAAAATGCTTTCGGGTCGTGCTTGTAGGTCGCGAGAAACTAGCGGCCTGTCCGTTGCCCCGATTACTCCGCCCGCTGCCCGAAACGCCGAATTGACAGTTTCGACTGTCACCGCCCGTTTTGTTATTACTGCTAGATCGACGCAAGATACGCTCGCGACGGGCACGCGTACCGCTGATCCTTCGATTCTTCCTGCTAGTTGTGGCAATACGAGGTCCAGTAGATGGCTCGCTGAAGTCGTCGTTGGAACCATCGACAAGGCTGCTGCTCGCGACCGAGGATAATCTGTTGCTGGAGTATCCACTGTCGGTTGACTTCCAGTATAGCAATGGATTGTTGTCATAGACCCCGTCACCACGCCCCAAGTGTCGTCGATCAGCTTTGCCAGCGGGGCCAAGGCATTGGTCGTGCAGGATGCATTGGAAACGATACGTGCGTTTCCTAGCGCTGCTTCGTTCGCGCCCAGAACAACGGTCACATCCGCTCCTTTTGAAGGCCCAGATATAAGCACACGTGCAGCGCCCGCCGTCAAACTCCGCGCCGCTACTTCGCGGCTATCTGCACGTCCGGTGCATTCCATCACCACATCGATACCGTCCAGTGGTAGGCTTGAGATATCTGGCGTCTGGTGTAGAGCAATAGTTCGGCCATTCACTACCAGCGCATTTCCTTCTAGCGTGATACTTCCGCGCCATGGACCAAAAACGCTATCATATTCAAAAAGATAGGCACACATTTCGGGTGCCGCGATATCGTTGATACCAACGATTTTTAGCCCGGCCCATTTTTTTTGTGTCTCTGCTTCCGCCCACGCTCGAAGTATAGAGCGTCCAATTCGTCCGAACCCGTTCAGAAATACCTGCATTTTAACGGCCTCGCTTTCTAAATTATTTGATTAAAGATCATGTGACACACTGACCCGCAAATGGAATTTTAAGAAAATTCCGTGACGGTTTTTGCGTCAGGAATTCGCCTGAAGTTATGTGCTATGTTGTAGCCCCCGTCTTCAATTCCCATGGTGAACCGGTCGCTGGCTTATCGATTTCGAGCCGTACTTTTCTTATGGCGCTGACGAATAGGGCCAAACTTGGTAATCTGTGCCGCTCTGCCACAGATTGCGTGACTGAAGTAATAAGCTGAAAATCGTCATTAAATTTAAAGCCCTGCTTCGGTAGCAATCTCGCGCGATGATTTCCAGACCCGCTGGGTCGTCGATTTCAATTGACCACAAGCCGCCATGATATCCTCACCTCGTGGGGTCCGGATGGGACTGGCGTATCCAGCCTTGTAAACAATATTGGAAAAAGCCTCGATTCGTTTCCAGTCCGACCGTTCATAAGGCGCACCCGGCCATTCGTTGAAGGGACTGAGGTTGATTTTGGCAGGAATGCCGGAAATAAGCTTCACTAATCGCCGTGCATCTGCGTCGCTATCGTTGATACCTTTGAGCATTACATATTCAAATGTGATCCGCTCCGAATTTGACAAGCGCGGATACCCGCGTAGCGTATTCAGCAGTGCCTCGATATTCCAACGTTTGTTGATAGGCACTAGCTTATCGCGCACCTCGTTGGTCGTGGCATGAAGCGACACTGCCAGCAGGCAGCCTATCTCTTCTATAGCTCGTGTGATCTCTGGTACGACACCGCTTGTTGAAAGTGTAATTCGGCGGCGTGACAATGTCAGTCCTTCGTTGTCCATTACCACCTGCATGGCATCGCGGACGTTTTCAAAATTATAAAGTGGTTCTCCCATGCCCATCAGTACAAGGTTGGATACTAGTCGCGTCTCGTCTTTTGGTGCACTAGGAACTGGCCATTCGCCTAGATCGTCACGTGCTAGCATGACCTGTCCGACGATTTCTCCCGCCGTCAGGTTGCGTACCAGTTTTTGTGTACCGGTATGGCAAAAGGAACAAGTTAGCGTGCAACCCACTTGACTTGAAATGCACAGAGTTCCGCGATTTTCTTCAGGTATATAGACCGTCTCGACTTCATGCCCGCCCTTGACTTGCACCAGATACTTTCGTGTGCCATCCGTGCTAATCTGGCGTGTGACGATTTTTGGCAGTTCGATTGTGAAGTGTTCATCTAGAAAGGCGCGGTAATCTTTGGCAAGGTTGGTCATGCCTGCGAAGTCGCGCAGACCCCAGTGATAGATCCACTTCCAGATTTGTCCTAGCCGCATTTTGGTCTGCTTTTCGGGCGTTCCTGCTGCAATTAGAGCTGAGTATAATTGGTCACGCGTTAAGCCAATGATGTTGATCTTACTGTCTTTGGGTAGCTTACGCGGAAGGGTCAGCACGTCCTGTGTAATGGGCGCGGTGGCGGTCATGGCGATGTCCTGATCGGGTTTAAGCCAATTTTATAGGGGATGCGTCCCAAAAAAGGAAGGCTCCCGACAGGGAGCCTTTGATGGTCGCTTTGTTGCTCCCGATTATTTGCAGCGCGTTTCGGCTTCGGTCATGGCTGCGGTAAAGCCGCGTAGACTGAATGTGTCCTTCGTCTGCGTCCCTTTGCCTGAACGGGCCGTCAGCATGGCCTGCGAGCCGTTCTTCATCGCCGCAAGGATTGCATTGTCACTGCCGGGTGTTGCCCATGCCCATTCACCGTCAGCAATCAGTTCGAATTCCTTGCCGTCAATATCGACGGCGATTTTTGATCCTTTGGCAAAGGGATAGCCGCCAGTAAAGGAAATCTCGGCGGGTGATTTGGGGCGATAGGTTACGAAAAGCAGAATGTCTCCACGACGTACCGATACTGGTTGTCCGTTACGCGTGTTTACTGACTCTTTCGGAATCGTTACGCTCCAGCACTCCTTAGGGTTTTCTTCTGTGAACACGTTCCAATCCGATGTTACTGCAACCCTATTGCTGGATTCTTGTGCCAAAACTGCTGTCAGCGAAAATATCCCAGTAATAACTGTCGCGCCAAGAACACGGCCAAAATGGAACGTCATATTTGCAAGCCTCCGATAATGCCCAAGTTACCTGCGTTGTTGTCTTGCTTTTGGACCCGACCGGTAAGTGGAAGTCCTTTCTAGTGGTGCAGAACCCACTAACCCGATAGTTTATTATAAACGGAAAAGTCGATTTAGTGAAAGCCCTTTGGATGAAAAATCGTGCAAGTGTGAGGAAAAAACAAATGGCTAAGGCTAATGTTGATGTAGCTCCGATACTTAAGGCTTAGCGCGGCGGCATTCTGAAAATTACCTATATCGATTGGGCGGTCATTTACGACAAAATAATATAGATCGTCTATAGTTAGCCCCCCTGTTGTGATATTCTTCTTTGTACTAGACGCTGCCCGAGCAAGTTTATTTCGACTGTGTTTAATTATCGATGATTCTCATACTTTACCATGTTATCCTGCGTCGCTACGGGCAGATCTTGCGGCGTGATGCGGATGCTGAAAAACGATGATTCGTTAGGTTAATTTATTAGGGCCTGCGTCGTATGAGAACTGGCTGCCTCTCTTGAGTTAGTATTATTGCGATGCAGATTTTTGCATTTTTGTAGGCGACG
>JADZAO010000111.1 GCA_020852535.1 Paracoccaceae bacterium
TCGCCGAGGCCGCAGCATCGCCCATCAACCGCTCCACCGCACCTAACTCGATTGTATCTGCCATCGTACTCGTGCCGTGCGCGTTGATGTAATCCAGATCGGCAGGTATCAACCCTGCCCGCTTCAAGGCCGCAGCCATGCTACGGTAACCACCATCGCCATCCTCGCTCGGAGCAGTGATATGATAGGCATCGCCCGACAAGCCATAAGCCAAAACCTCGGCATAGATCTTCGCGCCGCGCGCCTTAGCATGCTCATATTCTTCCAGCACCACCACGCCTGCGCCTTCGCCCATGACGAACCCATCACGATCGACATCATAGGGACGGCTCGCCTTGACCGGATCGTGGCCCCACTTCGTCGACAAAGCCTTACAAGCATTAAAACCGGCAATCCCAATCTCGGAAATTGGGCTTTCCGCACCGCCTGCAATCATCACATCGGCATCGCCCCCCTGGATCAACCGCGCAGCATCGCCGATAGCATGCGCACCCGTAGAACAAGCGGTAACAACGGCGTGGTTTGGTCCCTTAAACCCAAAACGGATAGAAACCTGCCCCGAAATCAGATTGATTAACGCGCCCGGAATAAAGAAAGGCGAAACACGCTTCGGTCCTTTTTCTTTGATCAACACGGCTGTCTCGGCAATTGAGGTCAAACCCCCGATCCCCGACCCGATCATCACACCAGTCCGCAGGCGACTTTCCTCGTCTTGCGGTTCCCAACCTGCATCCTTCACCGCCTGAACGGCAGCCGCCATACCATAAAGGATAAAATCGTCGACCTTACGGCGGTCTTTCGCCTCCATCCAGTCATCAGGATTGAAGGTACCATCCGACCCATCGCCATATGGGATCTCACAAGCGTATTGCGTCACAACATTACTAGGATCAAAGCGCGTAATTGGACCAGCCCCCGACTGTCCTCCAATCAAACGTTTCCAGGTTTGCTCAACGCCGCAGGCGAGTGGCGTCACCATTCCCAGACCCGTAACAACTACACGACGCATTCCGTCTCTCCCGGCAAGTGGCATTCCGTGCACAGTGATATACGGCCCACCCTACTCGCGCAACATTACCCGACCGAAGCCTGCTTATCTCTGCAAAGCAATCACGCCCACATCCCCTGCCAGAATTTATGCCACAACCATCGTGCTCAACTGGTCGATATCGAGTTCTAAGATGAACTCAACCACACTCGGCACCTTCTCAACCACCATGCCGACCAACTCCAGCACCTGCCAATAGATCAAGTTCAACTCGTCTTTTCTTTCCAGACGGGCAAAAGCTTAATCAATACGCACAACCGCTTTAGCTATAGACTGATTACCTCAATCACGACGAGAAGCTACGCACCAACGGTCACAAGCTACCGTTCCATCAACGATAGACAGCCTCTCTCTCCCTCAGTCCGACAAAATCTTCCGCTTACACCCTACGATAATCTAGGCAGAAAATATATTCTGCATCGCTAACGGAAAGCGATTGTGCCAGCCACTAACCAAACAGCGCGGGCGACAGCAAGTGGACCAGAACAAATATCTCCGTTCGGAGTTTACGGCCACAACCCAGAACGCATGCGGATCGGGCAGAAGGAACACTCTAAGGCCTTCCCATGTTTTAACGAGCCGAAGGCGCATCATGCCAACCCTAGAAACACGTCAAAACCAAAAACAACCCATCAGACCAATCCGACACGACACACAAAAAACTACGGCCCCCTTCGAGGCCGCAATTTTCTATTCCAGCCAATCCACTAAGAATCAGGCAGCTTCCGAGATGAATTTCACGGCGTCGCCAAAAGTCTGGATGGTTTCGGCGGCATCATCCGGAATCTCAATCCCGAACTCTTCCTCGAAAGCCATGACCAACTCGACCGTGTCGAGGCTGTCCGCGCCCAGATCATCAATAAACGAGGCATTTTCGATCACTTTTTCTTCTTCGACGCCAAGATGCTCAACGACGATCTTTTTCACGCGTGCAGCGATGTCGCTCATGGTTCCGTCCTCTTTTCCGTTTCGGGAGAAACTCCCGGTATTTGTCTCTTGCCCCCGCACAACACGGGACGGCAAGGTTAGCTCCAAGCCGGTTCGTCGCGCCTATAGCAAGAGCGTGGTCTCAAGGCAAACGCTTTCAACCACAACGCGCAAGGCAACGTCAAACCATCGACATCCCGCCATTCACATGCAGCGTAGCACCCGTCACATACCCAGCTTCCGGCGAGGCAAGATAAAGCACTGCTGCAGCAATCTCGGCGGGCTCACCCATACGCCCTGCAGGAACCGCAGCAAGAATACCCGCCTTCTGCTGCTCATTCAACTTATCCGTCATCGCTGTGGTGATGAAACCGGGCGCCACACAGTTGACAGTTATACTTCGGCTCGCGACCTCGGCAGCAAGCGATTTCGATAAACCAACCATGCCTGCCTTACTTGCTGCGTAATTCACCTGCCCCCCGTTGCCCGTTGTGCCAACAACCGAAGAGATATTCACAATTCGTCCCCACCGGGCCTTCATCATGCCGCGGATGGCATCACGGCACAACCGAAAGGTCGAAGTCAAGTTCACGTCAATCACCAACTGCCAGTCTTCGTCTGACATCCGCATTAGCAATCCGTCTCGCGTAATGCCTGCGTTGTTCACCAAAACATCAACCGAACCCATCACCTCGGTTGCACGCTTCACTAGGCTCTCGACCTCTTCGAGCACAGACAGATTGCACACCAGCACATGCGCCCGTAATCCAAGCTCTGCAGCCAAAGCCTCCAAAAGATCTACCCGCGTTCCCGACAACCCGACCGTCGCGCCCGCAGCATGCAACACCCGTGCAATCTCGGCGCCAATTCCACCCGAAGCCCCGGTCACCAGCGCTGTTTTTCCGGTCAGATCAAACATGAACAAAGTCTCCAGAGTAGATTTAAACGCTTTTCTAACAGCACTCACCACACAAGGCCACCGCTTCCCCTCCAAGCAACGTATCTTCTTAATGATAAAGAATAAGCCAAAAGCGCTCCGCCCCCTCGTTCTCTTTATCTCAAATATCCTCAGAAAGACCTAGGAAAGTAAAAACTCCCCACGCCACGTAAGACACACCTCGATTTCCACAGAAGAATCATCACCCCTTAGCGGCGACCACATCCTCCGGAGTGCCCACCACCCGCGTCGTAGCCTCATTGACAATACGCTTAATCATTCCAGACAAGGCCTTGCCTGCGCCAATCTCCCAAAACTCGTTCACGCCCGCGTCTTCCATACAAAGGACAGACTCGCGCCAGCGTACCGATCCTGTTACCTGAGCCACCAAAAGGCTGCGAATACAGTCAGGCTCAGTCACCGCCTCAGCCCGCACGTTCACAACAA
>JADZAO010000112.1 GCA_020852535.1 Paracoccaceae bacterium
CTGGGGACGCCAGTGCATTTTTTTGGATTCGGGCCGCGGCTTTCTCGAAGATACGCTGATGCACTGGATCGTAGAAATGCTCGGACTTCACCAGCATTGATATGCGGTCATAGACATCGTTGTTGGTAAGGATCGCACCCAGAAGTTGCTGTTCTGCTTCGACGTTATGGGGCAAAAAGTCGTCTTCTGCAGCAGCCTGCACGGTGGGAGGCAGAGGCTGCAGCTTGGTGATATCGGTCATGGTCCATCCCCGTCTATTGTCGTGGCCCGCTTGTCGAGGCAACTCCTGTCATAGCCTAAGCTATGCGCCATGCAATCTTGGTAAGTCTGTGGAAAACTCGGTCTAAACACAGGGGAATTTTTTGTGTGTCTTAGGGTGCCACAATATGCGGGGCTTTGAAGGGGTAGATATACGAAAGCGTGTAAAGCTAATGTGGATTAGGACAGGATATCCCCAAGCAATCCACAGGCGCCCATTCGTTTTATTTTATTAAAACTGCCGAATAACAACGAATCACGCAGGTGGAGCTTTCGGAAAGGCTTCGTTGGCCTTTACTAAAATGATGTCATTTCAGCATGTTATCCTAGCAGGTCTAGGGATGTTTAGGAATCTTCTAGTTTGATCAAGGTGACGCTGTTTAGAGCACCGTGGGTGCGGGCTTCGGCCAATTTTTGCTTGAGATGAAGATTGAGTCGGTCATGCAGACTAAAGCTAATTGTTTGTTTCCTACAAAATTCGACCATAAAGCCTATAAATGGCTACATTTAATCGAGAATCTTAGTCCAAATATAAAGAATATAGCAGTTTGAAACTCGCTTTTGTAAAACAGACACAAGATATATCGCCCTCCTTTCTATCGCTGATACTGTCATCCAAATGAAATAAATGGTAAGGTGACCTAGATAATTTGTTTGAAGTTTAGGCCGATGCGGCGATACTGACCGTTCTGCAGTGAGTCGTCTTGTGCTTTAGCTTTTTGCGGCTAACTTGATTAAATGCGGCGTAAAGCAGGTGGGGCTATCGACAGGGCTAATGATGCTGAAACATAATGGTGCTGGAAAACGCCAGTCCGAGGCGGTGAGTGGTTGGTTATTAATCAGTCCCACCTTTCTATACGCGGGGTTGTTGCTGGCGGCCCCTTTGGTTGCGGTGTTGTTCTATTCCTTGACACTGAAAGATGTGGGCGGGTTCAGCCTCGACAACTTTTGGGAGGTCTGGACTAAGCCGATTTACCAAAAGCTGATGGGACGGTCGCTGAACGTATCGCTTTCGGTGACGGCTGTGACGGTGCTTTTGGCCTATCCGGTGGCGTATTTTGTCAGTTTTCACGTGCATCCTTCAAAGAAATCGTTGTGGCTCTTTTTGATCACCATTCCGTTCTGGACCAGTTATTTGATCCGCGTTTTCTTGTGGAAGGTGATTCTTGGCTATAACGGCGTGATTAATTCTGGCCTGATGAGCATCGGGCTTATCGATGCGCCCTTGCAGGCGATCAACTATAATGTTCAGGCGATGGTACTTACGCTTGCCCATGCTTATGCTCCCTTTGCTATTTTACCGATCTTTGTCAGTCTTGAAAAAATTGATCGTTCTTTGTTGGAAGCAGGACGAGATCTGGGTGAGAATAAGTTCTTGACCTTCTGGCGTGTGACCTTGCCACTGTCGATGCCTGGTGTGATTGCGGCGGTGCTGATTGTCTTTATACCGACCGTGGGTGACTATGTGACGCCTGATTTGATCGGGGGCGGAAAGCTTCCGATGATCGCCGATATGATTGAGGTGATGATGCTTAAACAGAACGATAGGCATATGGGATCTGCTATTGCCGTGACTGCCATGGTGATTGTGGCTATCGTAAGCTTAATCTTCCTGTTCCTAAATAAGCAGTTCCTGCGGGGGACTAAATGAAGGTTCATGCGCTGCGAAGCTATACGATCGCCTATTTGGTTTTTCTTTATGCCCCCATCATTCTGCTGCCGCTGTTTGCATTCAACGATAGTAAGGTAATCGCCTTTCCGTTGTCGGGGTTTACGACCACTTGGTTCATTACAATGTGGAAAGACCAGAGCCTGTGGACCGCGCTGAAGAATTCCCTGGTGATTTCGATTTCTGTCGCGGTTTTTTCGACGACGTTTGGTTTGTTTGCATCGCGGGCTGCTACACGATTTGAATTCCCGGCCAAGGGGGCAGCGCTGGGCTTGATTATGCTGCCGCTGGTGCTGCCTGAGATGATCGTAGCGATGTCGATGCTGGTGGTGCTGCTAGCAATTGGAGTGCCTTTGTCAATCTTTACTATTATTCTTGGCCATGTGCTGCTCTGCACGCCTTTTTCCACGGCGATTTTGACCAGTGCTTTCCAATCGCTGGACCAGTCGCTGGAAGAAGCCGCGATGGATTTGGGCGAGACACCGCTTTCGACTGTTTGGTTGATTGTCCTGCCGCTCGTCATGCCCGGGATTATCTCATCGGTTTTAATTTGTTTCACCATCAGTCTTGACGAATTCATCATGTCTTACTTCCTCGGCGGAAACGAGCCGGTGCTTTCTACCTATATCTTTGGGCAGTTCCGGTTTCCGGCGCGGGTTCCAGCGATCATGGCGCTTGGCACGATCCTTGTTTGTCTGTCGATCACCCTTCTTGCGATTGCCGAATATTTCCGTCGCCGTGGCATCGCTAAATCTGGCGGCAAAGATACTGGAGGCTTCCTGTGAGCACGAAAGATGCAATGATCGAGTTCCGGGATGTCCATAAATACTATGGTGATTACCACGCACTGCGCGGAATAACCGCTACGATTCGTCCAGGCGAGTTTTTTTCGCTTCTTGGGCCTTCGGGATGTGGCAAGACGACCTTGCTTCGCACAATAGCGGGATTTGAAGGGATTTCCTCGGGTGCTGTGCTGGTGGATGGTCGCGACATGTCAGGCGTGCCCGCGCACAAGCGTCCGACAAACATGGTATTCCAGTCCTATGCCATTTTTCCGCATTTGTCGGTGGAAGAGAATGTGGGTTTTGGGCTGCGGAAAGACCCGAGGTCGTCTGCTGATAAGGCGCGAGCGGTGGGCGAAGCGCTCGAGATGGTTGGACTTAAAGGCTATTGCAAGCGGGCGTCCCATGCGCTTTCGGGGGGACAGAGACAAAGGGTGGCCTTGGCCCGTGCGTTGATCCTAAAGCCTAAAGTGCTGCTTTTGGACGAGCCTTTGTCGGCGCTTGATAAAAAAATGCGCGAACAGATGCAGATGGAGCTGATCAAGCTGCAGCGACAGGTCGGGATCACTTTTATTCTTGTGACGCATGATCAAGAAGAGGCGCTGGTCATGTCGGATCGGATCGCGGTGATGTTTGAGGGCGAGATCGCGCAGCTTGCCGATCCCGAAACGTTGTATCGCCGTCCAAACAGCCGCAAGGTGCCTAATTTTATCGGGACGATGAACTTCTTGCCGGCGAAGATTTTGCAAGAAAGCGCCCGTGCCGTCGAGGTTGACGTTGCAGGTTTTGGGCGCGTCAATGTTGACGCACAGCAAGTGATGGCTTGTGCCTCTGGTGAGTCTGCGACGGTTGGGTTTCGGCCCGAAACGCTGACTGTTTTGTTTGATCCTAGCGCTAAATCTGAACGGGAGAGCATGGCGACCATCGAGGAGGTTATCTATTTTGGAGATATGACCTATTACGATGTGCGAATCGACGGAACCGGAACTCCAGTGCGGATTTCAATGAGTAATGTCTTTGGTCGTCAGGTGCTGGACATCGGTGCGCGGGTGCGGGTGGGCTGGTCTCTAGGTGCGTTGGTATTGTTCAGGTAAGGTATATTTTCGGTTTATCGTTTGTTGTCAAAATGCATTTTTTTACTGAACGGTAGAATTAAATCCCTGATAACTAGATGCCGTTTCCCGCTTTGAGATGATATTGGGGCAGATAGGACGGTTTTGCCAATTCCTTCGTTGCTGCTGAAAAAAGAGTTTATCGACGAGGTGATTATGCCCAATTCCACTTACCGCCGCGTGGCGCGAACCTTTGTCAGGTTGCTTAACAAGAAGCAGGAAAACTCTTGGCAAAAGCACAACAATATTTCGTTTTAATCTAATGAATATGGCGCTTTTTTTATTGCTTCCGCTAGCTGTGTTTTTTGCTGACATGGCGTTTGCGCAGGAGGGGCCGCAGGTGGTGGATGGTAAAGGCGCTGCGGTGGTGGTGCCGAGTGGGCAGAATGTGACTTTGCAAGATGTGATCTGGAACGTGCCTGGGCCGGATGGAATGACCACGCACTTTCGCTTTCTGGCGCCTGCTATTGCGGGCGAAGTCGACTTCGATACAGCGGAGGGGGATATGATCTACCTTTGCGAGAATTTTTCCTTGCCACACCTGAATGAATTTGGACCGCAACCCGATCAGGTGGTGATTTCGTTTTCTGACCGCGCGGTGGCCTTTGGCGATAGCGCGCCTGATGCTGTGCAGTTTTTTGAATCCTACCGGATTGAAAATGGCAAATGCGTTTGGGAAA
>JADZAO010000113.1 GCA_020852535.1 Paracoccaceae bacterium
CTTCATTACCAAAAGCCGCCCCGTGCGCAGGATAAGTTGGTGCGTTGCTCGCGCGGGTCTATATTAGACGTCGTTGTAGATGCTCGGGTTGAGTCCGAGACCTACGGACGCTGGGTTGCGGTGGAATTGAGTGCTGATAATGCAAGACAATTATTCGTGCCGAAGGGATTTTTGCACGGTTTTGTCACTATGGCCGACGACACTGAGGTTCAATATAAATGCTCGGACGTGTATGCGCCTGATTGTGATGGGGCTGTGCGTTGGGACTCTTTGGGGATCGACTGGGGCGTGACTGATCCCGTCCTGTCGGACAGGGACAAGACCGCCCTTATCTTTAGGGATTGGCAGTCCCCGTTTGTGGGAGTCGGAAGGTGAAGATATTGGTTACTGGCGGTGCGGGGTTTATTGGCTCTGCCGTGGTGCGGTTGGCCGTGGCGCAGGGACATGCGGTTGTAAATTTAGATGCGTTAACCTATGCGGCCTGCCTTGATAACGTGGCGTCGGTTGCGGCTTTGCCGTTTTATGCATTCGAACAGGTCGATATCCGTGATCGAGCGGCGCTAGACCGTGTTTTTGCAACACATCGTCCTGACGCGGTGATGCATCTGGCGGCTGAAAGTCATGTGGACCGGTCGATCGACGGGCCGAAGTGTTTCATTGAGACTAACGTTAATGGCAGCTTCAACATGTTGGAAGCAGCTCGCACTTATTGGCAGCGTGAAGAGTGTCCGGAAAGATTCCGCTTTCACCACATTTCGACCGATGAGGTGTTTGGGACGCTCGGCAAGACAGGGCAATTTACCGAAGATACGTCATATGCGCCTAACAGCCCTTATTCGGCATCGAAGGCGGCAAGTGATCATTTGGTGCGGGCATGGCATAAAACTTATGGTCTACCTGTGGTTATGACGAATTGTTCGAATAATTATGGGCCGTTTCACTTTCCTGAAAAGCTGGTGCCCGTGGTCATTTTGAACGCTTTGGCGGGCAAGCCCATTCCGGTTTACGGCAAGGGTGAGAATGTGCGCGACTGGCTTTATGTTGAGGATCATGCGGATGCCCTGTTGACCGTGCTTGAGAGGGGCGCAATCGGGTGTAGTTACAACATAGGCGGCGAGAACGAGGTTCGGAATATTGATCTGGTGCGCATTATTTGCCGATTTTTGGACGAGATGCATCCCGATGGTGCACCGCACGAGCGATTGATTACTTTCGTTACCGACCGTCCGGGCCATGATCTGCGCTATGCCATTGATCCAAGCCGGATCAGGAACGAACTGGGCTGGCGGCCTTCTGTTACGATTGAGGAAGGGCTGCGCCGGACGGTGCGCTGGTATCTCGATAATGAGTCTTGGTGGCGCGCTTTGCAGGATCGTGCTGGTGTGGGCCAACGGTTGGGGGTCAAGGTGTGAGGGTTTTGGTCTTCGGTCGTACGGGACAGGTCGCGCAGGAACTGACGCGGCGGGTGCCGGAGGGGCTGACGGCAGTATTTCTTGGGCGGGATCGCGCCGATCTGTCTGATCCGGTGGCCTGTGCCGCGGCGGTGCGTGATGCTGCGGCAAATGTGGTGATCAATGTTGCGGCATGGACTGTAGTGGATAAGGCTGAGGCCGAGGAAGCGGCGGCTTATGTGGTCAATGCCGAGGCCCCGGCCGCGATGGCGCGGGAATGTGCGCTGTTGGGTATTCCGTTCCTGCATGTCTCGACTGACTACGTTTTTGACGGGAAGGGAACGCAGGCCTTTCGCCCTGAGGATGCGACTGCACCGCAGAATGCCTATGGCCGGACTAAGCGGGCAGGCGAGCTTGCTGTCGTCGATAGCGGGGCGCGGGCGCTTGTTTTGCGGACAAGCTGGATCGTTTCAGCGCATGGAACGAATTTTGTTAAGACTATTTTGCGTCTGGGTGCCACGCGGAGCAGTCTAAATGTTGTTGCCGATCAAGTGGGTGGGCCTACCCCCGCTGCCGCGATCGCCGATGCGTTGTTCATTGCCGCTAAGGCGATGGTAGGCGGGCAACCGGGTGGTATCTATCATTTTGCCGGAGCACCCGATACGAGCTGGGCTGATTTCTCCCGCGTTATCATGACTAGTGCGGGACTAGCTTGTGCCGTTAATGATATTTTGACGAGCGACTATCCTACACCTGCTAAGCGTCCGCTGAATTCGCGGCTCGATTGCTACGGGTTTCAGCGTGACTTCGGGGTAGAACGTCCGGATTGGCGGTTGGGGCTGGCAGATATACTGGGCGAGTTGAAGGGGGTTGCATGAGACGTAAGGGTATTATTCTGGCGGGCGGTACGGGTACAAGACTCTGGCCAATCACGATGGGCGTGTCAAAGCAGCTTTTGCCTCTTTATAACAAGCCGATGATTTATTATCCGCTTTCGGTTCTGATGTTGGGCGGTATCCGCGAAATTGCCATTATTACTACGCCCGAAGATCAGGCGCAGTTCCAGCGTTTGATGGGGGATGGCTCGCAATGGGGACTTTTATTTACTTATATTGTGCAGCCTTCCCCGGACGGGTTGGCCCAGGCTTATCTTCTTGCCGCCGACTTTCTTGACGGCGTGCCGAGTGCGATGGTGTTGGGGGACAACATCTTCTTTGGACAGGGATTGTCTAAGATATTGGCCGCAGCCGATATGCGACAAACGGGTGGAACGGTGTTTGGCTATCATGTGGCTGATCCGGAACGTTATGGCGTGGTGGCACTTGATGCTAAAGGGCGTGTTACGGGAATTGTTGAAAAACCGAGCAACCCATCTTCACATTTTGCGGTGACGGGGCTTTACTATCTTGACGGACGTGCGCCCGAACTGGCCGCAAAGGTAAAGCCTTCGGTGCGGGGCGAGCTGGAGATCGTAGATCTGCTTGAGATGTATTTAAAGGAAGGCTTGCTGCATGTTGAAACGATGGGGCGCGGTTTTGCGTGGTTGGATACGGGCACGCATGGCAGTTTGTTGGACGCTGGAAACTTTGTGCGCACTTTGAGCGACCGGCAGGGGTTGCAGGTGGGAAGCCCCGACGAGATTGCCTATCGGTCTGGCTTTATCACAGCCGAGCAATTGGCAGCGCGGGCCAAGGTGTTTTGTAAGAACGATTACGGGCTTTATCTGGCGAGTATCTTATCAGAATGACGCATGCATAGTAGATGATGTATTCGCAATGATTTGAAATAGATTTGTGCTAATCGTTCCTAAAACGACACGCCGTTGGCGCTTAGGATTTTGATATTTTTGGTGGCTGTATTGACCTGTTTCGTTGTGTGGAAGAAGTGTAGTGTGTGTATTGCTATGGTTGATGCAGATCCACCTCTGGCGCCATCAGATAATTCTGTGAGTACTTGGTAAGGCACAGCATGCGCTGTTTTCTGGTTTTGTAGGCGGCGTGGTGTAGTTTGATAGGATACGCGCCATTCAACTCAGTTTGGCAAGATGGGCGTGTGGCTGGATGATCAGCAGAGCCTGTTTTATCAACGTCCGTTTGATTATTTTTTGCAGGATACCCGACTAGACTCAGAACGAGGATTAGTCAGGGCTGATTTTGTTCACGTTGATGAAAGACGTTTTTATTGAAAGGTCGGATGGAGTGTCTATCCTGTTGATTTTTTGATCATTTTTGAAATTCAGTGTGCTGAAGTTACGTTGATCACATCCGAATCTAGAACCACGATTTTCATGTTGTGTCGTCTGTAAGGTTAGGCGTTTTGAAGAAGATGTGCGGGAGTTTTAGTAAAGACGGCTTTAGAATTACAGATTATTGGAATATTAAAGTGTCAGGTAGGATTTGAGGGCTGTTTTATGGAAAGCTTGGAGTTTTGGTCGGCGGCTGTAATGGCTTCGGTTTTGTTGGGTATGTCCAAGGGCGGTATGCCCATTCTTAGTATGCTTGCAGTGCCGGTTTTTGCGCTGGTTATTCCCTCAGTCACGGCGGCGGGGTTGTTGCTGCCGGTACTCGTGGTGTCGGATTTCTTCGCGCTTTGGGCTTACCGGCGCGAGTTTGATGCGCGGGTATTGGCGATTTTGATGCCCGCAGCGACGGTTGGGATTTATGTCGGCTATCTGATGGCTAAGATGGTGTCAGAGAGTCTGGTGACGTTTTTGGTCGGATGGATCGGTTTGATTTTTGTGGTGAACCTGATCTTAAGTCGGCGCAATTCGTCGGAAGTGCGGCGCGCCGAGGTGGCCCCGGGATTGTTCTGGGGGGTGATCGTTGGCTTCGTGAGCTTCGTTAGTCATTCCGGTGTGCCGCCCTATCAGGTTTACACCATGCCCTTGCGGTTGAAGAAGGCGGTGTTCGTGGGTACATCGGCTATTCTTTTTGCTTATCTGAACGCGCTCAAGTTGGTTCCTTATTATCTGCTTGGCCAGTTCTCAATGCAGAGCCTGCGTGTGGCAGTGGTTCTGATGCCTGTCGCCGCTTTGGGAGTTTTGATAGGGGTGAAGTTGGTAAAGATATTGCCTGAACACATTTTTTTCAGAATTGTGATTTGGACTTTGTTTCTGGCTTCGATCAAACTGGTCTGGGATGGAGCGCATGGTGTGGGTCTCTTGGGTTGATCATATTTGCTATTTTCGCTGCGCTGCGAAAAAATAGGACTTATCGAAAATATCTAAATCACCTGCTAAAGAGAAATAATATCTCTTGGATGGTTTTCGTATGATCCGCCTTTATCGTTCGGTGCTTTATGTTCCGGCGTCAAATTCGCGTGCGCTGGAGAAGGCGCGTGATCTTGGGGCGGACGCGATCATATTTGATCTCGAAGATGCGGTCGTGCCCGAGGAGAAGGTCGTGGCGCGAGCAGTCCTAGCACAGTTTTTGGCCGAGGTGGATTACGGTCCACGGTTGCGGATTGTCCGAATGAATGGGCTGGATACTCCTTGGGGTCGTGAGGATGCCTTTGCCTTTGGCAATATGGATGGTGTGGATGCACTTTTGGTGCCTAAAGTGTGTGGTGCGGCAGTACTGGATATAGTTGCAGAAATGACGGAAAAGTCCTTATGGGCCATGATAGAAACGGCACGGGGGGTGTTGAATGCGGCTGCGATTGCGGCGCATCCTCGGCTGGAGGGGATGGTCATGGGGACTAATGATTTGGCCAAAGAGTTAGGAAGCCGTTTCCGCTTCGATCGCCTGCCACTGATAGCCGCGTTGGGTCATTGTTTGCTGGCGGCAAAAGCCGAGGGGCGGGTGATCATTGATGGGGTTTATAATTCTTTTAATAATAATGAACTGTTACGCGCAGAGTGTGAGCAGGGGCGCGATATGGGATTCGACGGTAAAACATTGATCCACCCTGCGCAACTCGATGTGGCGAACGAGGTTTTTGCTCCTTCGGAAGCCGAGGTCGCCTTGGCGCGGCGGCAGATTGAGGCTTTTAGTGCCGCGCGGGCGGCGGGGCAGGGGGTTGCCGTTCTTGATGGGAAGATTGTTGAAAATCTGCATGTTGCAGAGGCCGAGGCGGTGCTGTTACGGGCTGAAACGATTGCTAAATTGACGGATCGACGGCAGAATGCGAGGTAGCGGTTGTCGCAAGAGGGCCTCGCCGTGTTCTTAATTATTCTGAGTCTGGCGCTTTGGATGGCTATACACTTTTTGAAACGTTTGGCACCTGATCTGAGGGCGCAGATGAGTGCCAAGGGGAAGGTGGTGCTTCTATCACCACCGTTTCGGGCGTGGTGCTGATGAGTATTGGCCATCGTGGGGCGGAGAAGATTGACCCGTGGGGTCCGTCCGCCTTTATGGTGGGTATCAATAACTTTCTAATGCTGTTGTTCTTTTACCTGTATGCTGCGAGTGAAACGAAAGTCGCTATTACCCGATGCATCCGGCATTTGCAGCTTGCGGTGATCAAAACATGGAATGTGGCCACCTTTTGGTGAATGGTGATCTTGTTTTAGTTCTGTGGTTTGGAGGCTTGTTAGTATGGGTCGTTGCACGGGTTATTGTGGTTACGCGTGGATCGTAATTGAGTGCGCCCTGCGCCGCAGCCTGAAGCCTGCGAGGTTATGGCCGCAGTCGGAGCGGTGGTAGCTATGACTGTCGTGATGTTTGCTTACAGTTTTTTGGGTGTGCGGATTTTTGGATGATATGATGAAAATATACCGTTTTTTGTCAGAAGATGACACTTCCGCCTTCTGTCATAAGGTCTCGCTGGCCTTGTCCAAGGGGTGGGAACTGTATGGACCGCCTACCTATGCTTTTGATGCTGCTAGGGGGGTGATGCGCTGCGGGCAGGCGGTAGTGAAAGAGGTGCTAGGTACATATTCCCCTGATCTGAAATTGGGCGATCAGTAGGATTTTGTCTATGCACCGTCGATGCATATAAAATATGAAAAAGCGTTAAAAAGGATTTATCTGTGAAAGCTAACGCAGGGCGCTTTTTTGAAGATTATCGTTTAGGTGAGACGATCCGGCATGCTGTGCCGCGTACAATTTCGGGCGGGGAGCGGGCGCTTTACCATGCGTTCTATCCGGCGCGGCATGCCATTTCCTCCTCTGACGAATTTGCGCGGGCCTGTGGGCTCGTGTCGTCTCCGATCGACGAGTTGCTGGTCTTTCATGTGGTGTTTGGAAAGACGGTGCCTGACATTAGTCTGAATGCGGTGGCGAATCTTGGCTATGCTGAGGGACGCTGGCTGGGGCTTGTTTACGCCGGTGATACGTTGCGGGCGGAATCGACCGTGATTGGTTTGAAAGAGAATTCAAACGGTACGTCGGGCGTGGTTTATGTGCGCAGTCGCGGGATCAACCAGTACGGGGCTGCAGTGATTGAGTATGTGCGTTGGGTGATGGTGAAAAAACGCAACTTTGCGGCGGTGACATCTGAGGCGATTGTGCCAGATCTGGCAAAGGTTGTTACGGCAGATCGGTTGTTTGTGCCTGCGGGGCTGGATTTTACCGATTACGATTTTGATCTGGCAGGTGAGCCGTATCGCTGGGATGATTATAAAGTGGGGGACATGATCGATCATGTCGATGGCGTTACTATTGAGGATGCGGAGCATATGTTGGCAACGCGGGTTTGGCAGAATACGTCCAAGGTGCATTTTGACGTAGGCCGACGCGATGATGGACGGCGCTTGATATATGGCGGTCATGTAATCAGTCTTGCGCGGGCGCTGTCTTTTAACGGTTTGGCCAATGCGCAGAGGATTGTGGCGCTAAACGGGGGCGTGCATACTAACCCCTGTTTTGCGGGCGATACGGTTAGGGCGTGGTCTGAGGTGTTGGACAAGGCCGAGACGCTGGCGCCGGGTGTGGGGGCGCTGCGTTTGCGTCTGGTGGCGGTCAAGAAGGGAGTGGCACCCTTCCGTTTGCGTGACGAGGCGGGGAAACATATGCCTGAGGTGCTTTTGGATCTGGATTACTGGGTGTTGGTGCCTCTGTAACGCGGTGGACGGTTTATTTGCCCTTTTGGGTTTTCATTTTGCATTTGTGTATCTGATTGCAAGTTGCAAAAAAAATGCGAATTTAGCGTCAACATGCTGCACCCGCGTTGTTGTGAGGGATGACTCGGGTGAAAAAGGCGTTATTTAAATCTTAACAAAATCGAGGCGCTATCCGTAATGGGTTGAAGCGCCCGTTCTGGACGGAGGAAACTGATATGGCTGAAGTGAAGCGGGTCGAGAGACCGCTTTCCCCACACTTGCAGATTTACCGTCCGCAACTGACTTCGATTACCTCAATCCTGACGCGTATTACGGGAAATGGGCTGATCGTGGGGATAATTCTGGCGGTGTGGTGGCTTTTGGCGGCGGCAGTGTCATCAGAATATTTTGCGATCGTCGATGCGGTGGTGACAAGCTGGTTCGGCGATTTGGTGTTTACGCTGTCGGCATGGGCGCTATGGTACCACTATCTTGCCGGATTGCGTCATCTTTATTTTGATGCAGGCAACGGGCTTGATATTCCTACAGCCGAAAAGCTCGGTTGGGGTTGCATCTTTGGTTCAGTTACCCTGACCGTGCTTACTGTATTGATTGTGTGAGGTATCTGATGCGTTATTTGACAGATCGTAAGCGTGCCGTGGGCAAGGGCGCCGCCCATATGGGGACCGAGAATCATTGGTACATGTCGGTAAGTGCTGTGGCGCTGGCTTTCATGATGCCGATATGGGTCTATCTTTTTGGCCATGCGTTGGGGCAAAGTCATGACGCGGTGGTAGCCACCTTTGCGCGTCCTTTTCCGGCCATTCTGACAGGGTTGGTATTATTTGTTTCGATGCGGCATTTTGCTAAGGGCGCTACGATGATGATCGAAGATTATTTGCATGGGTTCATTCGACGTGTGCTGATCATTCTGACATATTCGCTCTCTTATGTGATCACGGCGACCGGGATGTACGCCTTGGCCCGTATCGCTCTTTGAAGGGTTGGACATGACGGCTTATCCGTACGAAGTTCACGACTATGATGTGGTTGTGGTGGGGGCCGGTGGCGCTGGTTTGCGGGCGACGCTGGGTATGGCAGAGCAGGGCTTGCGTACGGCTTGCGTAACGAAGGTTTTCCCAACGCGGAGTCATACGGTTGCGGCGCAGGGCGGTATTGCGGCCAGCCTTGGCAATATGGGACCTGATTCGTGGCAGTGGCACATGTACGACACTGTGAAGGGTTCGGACTGGCTCGGCGACACGGATGCGATGGAATATCTGGCACGTGAAGCCCCTAAGGCGGTTTACGAGCTGGAGCATTATGGCGTGCCGTTTTCGCGCACCGAAGAGGGTAAGATCTATCAGCGCCCTTTCGGTGGTCATACGACCGAATACGGTGAAGGCCCGCCGGTGCAGCGTACCTGCGCCGCCGCTGATCGTACGGGGCATGCGATTCTGCATACGCTGTATGGGCAATCCTTGAAGAATAATGCCGAGTTCTTCATTGAATATTTTGCACTCGACCTGATCATGACCGATGGCGTTTGTACTGGCGTGGTGGCCTGGAAACTGGATGACGGCATGATCCACGTGTTTAACGCCAAGATGGTGGTGCTGGCGACGGGTGGTTATGGTCGAGCTTATTTTAGCGCGACTTCGGCTCATACCTGTACCGGCGACGGTGGCGGGATGGTTGCTCGGGCGGGTCTTCCGCTTCAAGATATGGAGTTCGTGCAGTTTCACCCGACTGGTATCTACGGGTCGGGTTGCTTGATTACCGAAGGGGCGCGGGGCGAGGGCGGCTATTTGACTAATGTGAACGGTGAGCGGTTCATGGAGCGCTATGCGCCACATTACAAGGATCTGGCGCCGCGGGATTATGTTAGCCGTTGCATGACGCTTGAAATTCGTGAGGGGCGGGGTGTGGGCGCAAATGGTGACCATATCCATCTGCATCTGAACCATTTGCCAAAAGAGATCCTCGATTTGCGACTCCCCGGCATTTCAGAATCGGCTCGGATTTTCGCCGGTGTGAATTTGACTAAAGAGCCGATTCCCGTGCTGCCGACAGTACATTACAATATGGGCGGTATTCCCACAAATTATTGGGGTGAGGTTTTAAACCCGACCGCCGATAACCCTGATGCAGTCTTTCCAGGCTTGATTGCGGTAGGCGAGGCAGGCTGTGCATCGGTGCATGGTGCGAATCGTCTGGGGTCAAATTCGTTGATCGATCTTGTGGTGTTTGGACGCGCTGCGGCTATCCGTGCGGGACAGATCGTCGATCCGAAGGCTCCCGTCGCGCCGGTAAATCGTGCCGAGGTGGACAAGGTTTTGACGCGTTTTGACGCATTTCGTTATGCGAACGGAGGTACGCCGACTGCCGAGTTGCGGTTGGAGATGCAGCGCACGATGCAGTCGGACGCCGCCGTATTTCGTACCGAAAAGACGCTAGCCGAGGGTGAACGCAAGATGACTGACATTGCGTGTAAGATTGTTGACCTTAAGGTTACCGATCGCAGTATGGTTTGGAACAGTGACCTGATGGAGACGTTGGAACTGACCAATCTGATGCCGAATGCGCTTGCCACGATCTATGGTGCGCATGCGCGGACCGAAAGTCGTGGGGCCCATGCGCACGAGGATTATCCTGCGCGTGATGATGAGAACTGGCGCAAGCATTCGTTGGCATGGGTGGAAGGGGCAAAGGTGACGCTTGGTTTCCGTGCTGTTCATACTGATCCGCTAACGACCGAGGCTGAGGGGGGAATTAGTATGAAGAAGATTGCTCCTGCGGAGCGTAAATTCTGATGGAAAACCCGGGCATAATTAGGCAGAAAAGCGCTTTTGTGGAGCAGAGATGCTTTGCGGGGGATGCCGGAATGCAGGGGATTGGGGTAAGGTGGTGGCAACGTTTTTTGATTGGGAAGAAAGTCATGCGCCGTTCGATTGTCTTTGCACTGCTGTCCGCCTTGATTGCCTGTTCGCCTAAGAACTTTGTGGATAAGGTTGGTCGCCGTACTGCTGAGACGGTTGTGCAGCCTGTTGTGGGCAGTGGGGCTGCAACGCAATGTGTGGTACAGAATGCCGATGCTGCTGAAATCCAGGCGCTGGTGCGCGATGTGGGTACGGTGGCGGGGTCATCGACCGAAGCACTGATCGCTAGGATTGTGTCGAGGTTACCGACACAGGATTGTTTTAGAGCGGCGGGCATTCCCGCGCCGGTGCTGTGATGCGATGGCCGGTGTTTCTGGTGTTGGTGGCCTGCGGCTTGGCAACGGTCCAGCAGGCCGAGCGACAATGTTTTGAGCGTCCGTGCTCGCGGCGACTCCCCGTGGCGAGGTCGGCTTCGGAGTCGCTTCCGGCGGACATGTTGGGGCTAGTATTGGGTTGAATATATCGTCTGACTACATCGTGGGGCGTGATCCGCCCGAGGTTTTCGATGTTTGTGTCTATCAAAAATCGGGCCAGCTTCCGAGCAGGCCGCTCTACTCGTTCCCGGAATGGAAGGGATAAGCCGATGGTCCAGTTTACGTTGCCTAAGAATTCGAAGATACGTACCGGCAAGACTTGGCCCAAGCCTGCTGGTAGGAACGTGCGCAAGTTTCAGATCTATCGCTGGACGCCGGATGATGGCGAGAACCCGCGGGTCGATACATATTTTGTTGATATGGATACATGCGGTCCGATGATTTTGGATGCGCTGATCAAGATCAAGAACACGATTGATCCGACGCTCACCTTCCGGCGGTCATGCCGTGAGGGGATTTGTGGCTCTTGTGCGATGAATATCGACGGGATCAATACACTGGCCTGTACTTGTGGCTTCGACGAGGTGAAGGGTGATGTGAAAATCTATCCACTTCCTCATATGCCGGTGATTAAAGACTTGATCCCCGACTTGACTCATTTTTACGCCCAGCATGCTAGTATTATGCCGTGGCTCGAGACCAAGACGAATCCTCCTGCTAAGGAATGGCGGCAGTCGATTGACGACCGCAAGAAGCTGGACGGTTTATACGAATGCGTGATGTGTGCGTCGTGTTCGACCGCTTGTCCTTCGTATTGGTGGAATAGCGAGAAATATCTTGGTCCCGCTGCTCTGCTGCATGCCTATCGCTGGATCATCGATAGTCGTGACGAGGCAACCCCGGAGCGGCTGGACGAGTTGGAAGATCCGTTTAAGCTCTATCGTTGCCACACGATTATGAACTGCACCAAGACTTGTCCTAAGGGGCTGAACCCTGCCAAGGCAATTGCCGAGATCAAGAAGATGATGATCGAACGCGTGGTTTGATCCTTCGTGGCATTGTATCGAAAGGTCGGATGAAAGTCCGAGGCGTTTTGTGTCGGGGTTTGTGCAACAGGCAGATTTTTTGCGCAGAGCAAAACGCGCTCGAGTTTGGTGGGCATGTTCTCAATAGAGAGCAACATGTGTAAAATCATTACGCTGATGGCACTGCTGCCAGTCGGGCGGTAGGGTAGTGGCCGACCGCTGGCGTTTGTGGTTGTGGGGCCGAGGTTGCGATGGCGGTAGGTAAGCTGCCGAAAGATTGTATATGGTTCGGCGGGCGATGGAGTGGAATAATATAAAGGAGTGTGTGCCCGATGAGGTGGCCCGAAGTTCTTATTCAAGTTAGACCTACCGATGCTGAGGTGCGGCCTTTTTTGTGGCACGAAAGGACTGGTAGATGGTGGTCTAGGTTAGGGTTTTCATACTAGAGGCGCGTGACCTTTTTTGTTCCTGTGGAGCATTTTCTCGTATCGCGAGCGTCGGGGGGCAGTTGGGTGATTTAGCTCTTTAAGTCTAGGGTGATCTCGCCGCAATTGGTGACTAGGATATTGTGAAACTTGGGCAGATTATTTGATTTGGGGCAAAACAAAAACTGCAGGTACTGTAGTTGTTTTGCGACTATAATTGTAATTTTTTTAGATATTTGGGGTAGGATCTGCTATTGCAAAATCTCCAGAAACGTGAACATTAAGAGAACATTTGGCTTTTCCTTTTGGGGCACCTGCGCTAAGATAGCTCTATGAGCCAATCTGACGAAAATGATGCTTTCGAGGCTGCGGCCATTCCCCTGTCGCGGCGGGCAGTAATGTTGAGCGCCGCGTCTTGTATGGATGATTTGAATCTCGCGCAGCGGGCGGCGGTCGAGGCGTTGGATGGACCCGTTTTGATGCTGGCAGGGGCGGGAACGGGCAAGACCAAGGCGTTGACCTCGCGTATTGTGCATTTGATGCGGACGGGGCGGGTGCAGCCAAATGAGATTTTGGCGGTGACCTTTACCAACAAGGCTGCTCGCGAGATGAAGGAGCGGGTGTGTCGGCTGTTGGGTGAGGTGGTTGATGGTATGCCTTGGATGGGTACCTTTCACAGCCTGTCTGCCAAGATTTTGCGGCAGCATGCGGAATTGGTGGGGCTGAAGCCGAACTTCACAATTATCGACACCGATGACCAGATCAGACTGTTGAA
>JADZAO010000114.1 GCA_020852535.1 Paracoccaceae bacterium
ATCTCTTCGTTGGCTTTGGTGGCGATTTATCCCTTTGCTAAGCGGTTTACATGGTGGCCGCAGATGTTTTTGGGGCTGGCGTTTAATTGGGGTGTATTGCTGCTGTGGGCCGCCCATTCGGGGCATGTTGGTTGGGCGGCGGTGCTGCTTTACGCTTCGGGGATCATGTGGACACTGTTTTACGATACGATTTATGCCCATCAGGACAAGGAGGATGACGCATTGATCGGCGTGAAGTCGACGGCGCGGTTATTCGAGGATGCGACCGGAAAGTGGTTAGCGGGGTTTATGCTCGCTTCTGTCATGTTTATGGCTGCGGCGGTGATGGTGGCCTTGTTGCCTACGGCATCGCCCTTGGCTTTGCTGATGGCTATGTTGGGGGTTCAAGCTTTTGGTTGGCATTTGGTCTGGCAGCTGCGGCGGCTAGACGTGGATGATCCAGTGGAATGCATGGTGATTTTCCGGTCGAATCGTGATGCGGGACTGGTTGTTGCGTTGTTTTTTGCCATTGCTGCGCTGGTCTGATTAAATAATAGTCGTTTGCTTTGTAAGGGCGCATCGCATAATTGGACAAGTCGTGGCTGTGGTGCGATCCATTTTTAGCTCGATTTTTTGGAGGCTTATATGCTCGATTCGCTCACCAACCTTCGCGCTCTTTTGAACGATCCTTCGCTTATGGCGACTAAGGCCTATGTTGCGGGGCAATGGATCGACGCGGATGATGGCACGTGCTTTGTGGTGAAGAATCCTGCGCGGGGCGATGTGATCTGTGAGGTGCCGAACCTTGGCCGTGCTGAGGTAGCTCGCGCAATTGCCGCTTCGGAAGTGGCGATGAAGGAATGGGCTGCCCGTACTGGCAAGGAACGGGCAGCGGTTCTGCGCAAGTGGTTCGACCTAGTGATGGCTAATCAGGAGGATCTGGGGAAAATCCTGACGGCTGAGATGGGCAAGCCGCTGGCAGAGGCTAAGGGCGAAGTTGTTTATGGCGCGTCCTTTATCGAATGGTTCGCGGAAGAGGCCAAGCGCGTCTATGGTGAGACGATTCCCGGCCACCAGCGTGATAAGCGGATCACGGTGATCAAGCAGCCGATCGGTGTGGTTGGGTCGATCACGCCGTGGAATTTCCCCAATGCGATGATTGCCCGCAAGGTCGCTCCCGCGTTGGCGGCAGGTTGCGGTTTTGTGGCGCGTCCTGCTTCGGAAACGCCGCTGTCCGCTTTGGCTATGGCGGTGCTGGCAGAACGCGCGGGCGTGCCCGGTGGGCTGTTCAGCGTGGTGACCTCACACCGGGCGTCCGACATCGGCAAGGAATTCTGCGATAATCATATTGTTAAAAAGCTGACCTTTACGGGGTCGACGGAAGTTGGCCGCATCCTGCTACGTCAGGCGGCCGAACAGGTGATGAAATGCAGCATGGAGCTAGGCGGCAACGCGCCCTTCATTGTGTTTGATGATGCTGATCTTGATGCCGCCGTGCAGGGTGTGATGCTTTCGAAGTTTCGTAATAATGGTCAAACTTGCGTTTGTGCCAACCGCATTTATGTGCAGGCGGGGGTTTATGATGTCTTTGCCGCCAAGCTACGCGCAGTGGTAGGAAAGGCTAAGGTGGGTGACGGTTTGTCGGAAACTGTTGATTTTGGTCCTCTGATCAGCATTGATGCAGTTGAAAAGGTCGAGGAGCACATCGAGGATGCGCTAAAAAAAGGTGCGAAGATAGAGATCGGTGGTAAGCGTCACGCGCTTGGCGGTACCTTTTTTGAGCCCACGATTATGACCGGCATTACCTCCGACATGCGGATTTCGACCGAGGAAACTTTTGGTCCACTGGCTCCTCTTTTCAAATTCCAGACCGAAGAAGAAGTGGTCCACCTAGCTAACAATACGATTTTCGGCCTCGCTTCTTATTTCTATTCACGTGACATTGGCCGCATCACGCGGGTGCAGGAGGCTCTGGAATATGGCATGGTTGGTGTGAACACCGGTCTGATCTCGACTGAAGTCGCGCCCTTTGGGGGGGTTAAGCAATCGGGTCTGGGACGTGAGGGTAGCCGTCACGGAATGGAAGATTACCTTGAGATGAAATATATCTGCTTGTCGGTTTGATTTTTATCCAAGGATTCAGAGCTGCGGCTTCGTTTTTGTCTTTACGGTTTTCATGTTGGTTCGAATATTTTCGGACGAAACGTATAGCCTTCGCAAAAAGTTTTCTTTTTCTGAATTTCGCGGAAAATTCTAAATGAGAGCGCTTTGAGTATCGAGTTATTCAGTGCAGATTGGTGGCGGGGATATTACCCCGACCAGATTGATGGTTTGGTTAGAGGGAGTTCCGGGGGGTGGTTTTGCGACCTTCGAGCAACCATGCGGCTAGCGCGAGGGTGGTAGAGAGTATGAGCCATAGCCATGTTGGCAGGAGTGGGACGACCGAGATGTCTTCGGTGGCATAAGCACCACGCGGGATGATGCCGATCCAGCCGCGGCCAGATGCGGGGCGTCCTTCGCGTACAGTGCGGATGTCAGGGATACCTTCCTCCAGACGTTGGATATCGCCATTGGTGGGGCTTATAATGGAGGCAAGTTCCTCGCCGCTGGCTATGGTTCGTTCAAATTCCTTGGGAGCTGAGGGGCCGACTGCAATCATACGGGTTAGGTTGTCCTGTTCGAGACGGTAAAGACCCATCATTGGCGCTTGCCAACTGGTCTGGTAGCGTCCAGGTCCCGCTTGTTGCATTTGTACCGTGGTAGTAGTCCCATCTGGGCTGGTGATCGTTAGATCGCTGGGTGGGGTTGGAGCGATAGAGCGGCGAGTGATGGTTTGGTTCTGACCTTGTACGGTGGCGGTGAGGGCTTCTTCTTCTAGTTCCGGTTCCTTTAACATCCAGTGTGCAAGGCGGCGGAGTAGCTCCAGTTGTGGCCCGCCGCCTTCGTATCCACGGCTCCAGAGCCATGCCTGATCGGAGGCAAGTACCGCCACGCGTCCTTCGCCGACGCGATTTAGCACTAGCAGTGGACGGTCGTCGGGGCCGGACATGACGACCTGTCCTGCGATCGGCTTGACCTCTACTAGCCGGAACCATCTGCCCCAGCCGTCTTTGGGTGCAAGGGCTTCGAGGCCTTCGGTCACGGGGTGTCTTTTGCCGAGGTCGGTGAGTTTTGGGCGGAAACCTTCTTCAATTATGCGGGCGGTAGGTTCGACGGGCAGGACTTCAGCGAGGGGGGAATGCCAAAGACTATCGACCGTGCCGAATTCGGGACCTGCGGTAATAAGTACGGTGCCACCTTTGCGGACATAGTTTGACACGTTTTCAAGATAGGACATTGGTAGGATGCCCTGCATGCTGTAGCGATCGAAGATGATCAGGTCGAATTTGTTGATCTTCTCGATGAACAACTCACGAGTTGGAAAAGCGATGAGCGAGAGTTCTGAGATGGGGGTGTCGTCTTGTTTTTCCGGTGGCCGCATGATGGTGAAATGAACGAGGTCTACGGATGCGTCTGACTTTAGAAGGTTGCGCCATACTCGCTCGCCTGCGTGGGGTTCGCCCGATATGAGCAGAACGCGTAGGCGGTCGCGTACACCGTTGATTTGTACTACGGCGGCGTTGTTGCGGTCGGTGAGTTCGCCTTCCTCTTTGGGGATCGAGATTTGCAGCACGTTCATTCCTCCATGCGGCAAACGCACGGGAAGTTCGATGTCTTGACCAACAGGGATGCGGTAGATTTGTGGTTCGGCATCGTCGACAGCGATGGTTAGATCTGCTTCTTGCGCGCCGGGGGCCGTGCCTTCGTCTTCAATGCGTAGGGCCAGGCGGACTTCCTCGTTCATGATGGCGAAGGCGGGGGCGCTCTTGATGATTAGACGGCGGTCCCAGTCGGTTTTTTTCCCTGTGAGGAGTAAGTGTAGTGGGGCGGGTAGGTCAGGTGCTAGGTCGAGGTCGTGGATGCGCCCATCGCTGAGTAAGATGGCCCCAGCGATGCGGGCGCGGGGTTCTTTGGCTAACGCCTTGGCCAATGCGGTCATAGCTAGCGATCCGGCATTCTCGTTTCCGTCTTGAAAACGGACGATGCGGAGTTCGGTGTTGGGGATCTTGGCCACGCTGGCTTTGATCCGCGTGATGGCTTCGGCTGTTTGCGTGGCGCGGTCTGACAGGGTTTGGCTGGCGCTTTCATCGACGATGAGAAGGACGATGTCGGACAGAAGAGTGCGGTCTTCTTGTTGCAGCGAGGGGTTGGCAATGGAGGTCAGAAGGATCAGCGCAGTTAGGATGCGGAACCATGCGCCTGAAAGCCCGCGCCAGATGGCGATGGTAAGGCCGAGAAGTGCGAGGGCTGTTAGTAGGTAAAGCACGGGCCATGCAACTAACGGGTTGAGTGGTAGGGAAGTGTTGCCGAAGTTCATTGTCCGAGCCTTTCGAGCAGGGCCGGAACATGGACCTGATCGGACTTATAGTTTCCGGTCAGGACATGCATGATTAGGTTGATGCCGAAGCGGTTGGCCATCTCGCGTTGTCTTTCGCCTGTTAAGCCGCGACCTACTGGGAACATTGGCTCGCCCTTGGTATTGATTGCCCAAGCTGCCGCCCAGTCGTTGCTACCGATTACTACGGGGGTTACACCGTCGTTGAGGTTTCTAAAGGGCATGCCTTCAACTTGTTTGCTATAGGGGGAGGCGGCTTCGACCCATAAAGTGGCACCACTGTAGCGACCAGGGAAATCTTGCAGCAGGTAGAAAGACCGGGTCAGCACGTGGTCTTGTGGCAGGGGTTCGAGTGCTGGAATATCGAGGCCTGCGGCGATTTTCTGCAGGTGTTCGCCCTCAGACGAGGTGCCGCCTGTGCGGGTTAGGTCCGCGTCGCGGGTGTCAAAGAGGATCATACCGCCTGTGCGGAGATAGTCGTTCAGGCGCGTATAGGCCTCCACCGATGGCAGTGGCTGGCTGGTTGAGATAGGCCAGTAGAGGAATGGGAAGAAGGCGAGCTCGTCGGTTTCGATATTTACACCAACGGGTGGTTTGGGTTCGACTGAGGTACGCTCTCGCAGTCGTTCGCTAAGGCCGGTTAGGCCTGCTTTTGCGATGTCGTCAAGCTGCGTGTCGCTGGTGATGACATAGGCGAGGGTCACTGCTTTGCTAGCGCGGATGGCCGTGTCATCGGCCTCGTCTTGTGCGCGGGCTTGGGGCGGCAGCATCAAGAAGATCAGCAGGATGGTGGCGCTGCGGGCGAGGCGGGGCAGGCGTCCCGAAAAAGCGAGGGCAGCGATGATATCAAGGAGAAGCATTAAAAGTCCGGCGGTCAGGAAACTACCCTTTAGTGCCTTTTCCTGTGCGGTATCCAACCCTTCTATGGTCGTGCCTGTGGGCCATGTGGCGGGTGTGAGTATTGTTTTGGCATTAACCGCGTTTAGGGCAACGCGGTGATCTAATCCGGCATAGAGGCCAGGACGTACGTCGGGGCCCGGGCCTGCGTTTAGGGCTGTGGCGAGGGTTTCGCCCGCTATGCTCGCGCTGGTGGTGGTGTCTGTCTTCTGGTCGTAAGCGTCGATCAGAGTTTCGGCGATCCATGTCTGCTTTGCCAGATCAGCGGTATCGGGTGTTGCAGGACGGGTCGAAATTGCCAAACGTTCGAGCATTTGTACAAAGAGGCCCGAGAGAGGTAGGGTAGACCATTCGGCATTGGCGGTGACGTGGAACAAGACGACTTGGCCTTGCCCCACCGTCTTGCGCGTGACGAGAGGGGTACCATCAGTCAGCGCTGCAATTGTGCGGCTGGCAAGATCGGGGTCGGGTTGGGAGAGGACTTGGGTTGATACGGTTACGTCTTCCGGCACGGGAAATCCGTGGAAGGGTGAGGTTTCGGGGAAGGGAGCGAGGGTTTTTGGTTCGCCCCAGCTCATTGCGCCGCTGACTGTATGTCCGCCTTCACGTAGACGGACGGGAAGGAGTGGGTCTTCGGTGCTGCGGCTGATGTCGGAGGTGGCGAGGCTGGGGCCTGCGAAGCGTAAAAGCATTCCACCCTTGTCGAGCCAGTCGAGAATGGCGTCTTGTTCAGTTTGTGTGAGTTTTGCCACATCAGCAAGGATGACAACATTCGGGTTGGCCAACAACGTGTCGGTTAGGCTGCCTTCGATCAGGTCGGCCACGGGTTCGAGCGCTTGGCGCAGATAGTGTGTGGGTGAGAGGAGGAGCAAGCCTTCGCGACCGTCGCGGCCACCGATTAGGGCGATCTTGCGGCGTTTTAGGCTGTCGTCGGTTAAGCTGATGGCGCCTGCTGAGCGGATGCCTGCCAGTTCGAAGCGGTTGATTCGGTTCCTAAGTTCAGGTGGTAGCGAGAGAGTGACTTCGGTGCGTGCGGTGCCTAAATTGAAGGACAGCGTGGCGCGTGCGAGCTCTCGGTCGATGCCTGATGGGTCGGGGCCACGAGCGATGACTTCGACTTCGAGGGGATCGTCGGCAGGAAGGCGGCTGGCAGAAAGCTGGATTGTGCCGTCGTCGAAGGTAGCGGGATGCAACGCCAGAATAGGGCGGGGGCTGGTGAAGACGGTGACCGTACCGTGCTTTGATAGTTCATCAAAAAGGGCGCTGCGGTTGGGGTGGTCGAGGCCATCAGAGAGCCAAAAACTGTCAAAATCGCTTTTGGGGAGTTTTGTGGCCCAAGTAGTGGCAGTGGTTGGAAGCCATGGGTTTGGTGTGAGAGCGGCAAGGCGGCCTGCCCATGCATTGGCAGACTGAAAGGCGATTTCTGTGGGCGTGTCGGTCAGACGGATGATGGCGACGGTGCGACCTTCGCGTGTGGCTTCGTTGAGTAGGGTGGTGGCGCGGTCGATGCGGCGGGCCCAGTCGTCTGCATCGGCCCATGACGCGTCAAAGAGGATGAGGAGAGGGTTGGTTCCGGCTTTACGCTCTTCGGGGTTCAGAACGGGGCCTGCAAAGGCGATGATGAAGGTGGCAATGGCGGTCATGCGGAGGAGAAGCAGCCACCACGGGGTACGGTCAGTTTCTGTTTTTTCATCGGTAAGGCCAAGGAGTAGTACCACGCCAGGGAAGCGGCGGCGGATGGGAGCGGGCGGCACGGCACGCAGAATGAACCACAAGATAGGCAGTGCAATTAGGCCAATCAGCAGAAGGGGTGCGGTAAAACCGATGGGGCCGAGCATCCACATGAGTTAGCGGCCCCCTTCGATGGCGTGGAAGAGACACAAGAGCGCGGGTAGGGGAGCTTCGCCCGTGTTGTGGGTGGTGAAGTGCCACCCTACGGCACGGGTGAGGGTCTGCAGGCGGTCTTTGCGTTCGGCTAGACGGTCTAAGTAGCGGGCGCGGAGATCGCTTGCGCGAAGGGTTTCGTGACTGAGCGAGCCCCGCATCGATTCAAAGATGGTACGACCGTTGAAAGGAAATTGCTCTTCAGTAGGGTCGAGTACCTGCATTAGAACGCCTTTTGCACCATGGTCGGAGGCATGGGCGAGGGCTTTTTCGACTCCGGTAAGGTCGCCAAGAAAATCGGACAGAAAGAGGCAGCGTCCGTGGTCGTTGATGCCGGTGGTATCGGGTGTGCCATAGTCGACGTCAGTATTGAGGGTTGTTAGAGCTTGGGTGAGTGAGAGAAGTTGTGCTTTGCCAGATCGGGGTGGCATGTCATAGCCGGACAAGCCGACACGTTCACCCCCGCGCAGGAGTAGGACGGCAGTGGCAAGCGCTAGAAGGCGGGCGCGGTCGGCCTTGGTTGTGCCTTTGCTGGCAAATGACATGGCCCGAGAGGTATCGACCCAAAGGGTGACGGATTGCGTGGCTTGCCATTCGCGTTCGCGTACGAAGGTGGTGTCTGAACGTGCCGAGCGACGCCAGTCGATCATGCGGGCGCTGTCACCGGTATGGGCGGGGCGGTATTGCCAGAATTCGTCACCTTGGCCTGCGCGTCGACGTCCGTGTTCGCCCAGTATGATGGTGGAGGTCAGAGATTCGGCCTCTGCTAGTAAGGGCGGCAGGGATTGGCCGAGTGTTTCGGCGTCGGCTCGAAGGTCGAAGATGGCTGTCATGCCGTAGCCTCGAACCCCAGTGTGCGTGTGACGGTGCTGTCGATCAATCCGGCGAGGCTGTCGCCACGAGCCCGCGCTGCGAAAGACAGCGCCATGCGGCATGATAAGATAGGACGGGCGAGGGCGGCCACATCGGCTATCGAGGGGACGAGGCGACCCTCGAGCAGGGCACGGGCGCGAGTGGTGAGCATGAAGGCTTGGGCCGCACGGGGGCCTGGCCCCCATGACAGGCTTCCAGCAAGGTCGCGGCCTTCGGGTTCGCCGGGGCGGCAGGCGCGGACGAGGTCGAGGATCGCTTCGATCACCTGATCGCCTACGGGCATGCGGCGGAGAATCGTTTGTGCATCAATCAGTTCTTCGGTGGTGAATACCTGATGCGCCTCGTCTTCTGTGGTTCCGGTGGTGGCGATGAGGATGTCACGCTCGGTCGCTCGGGTGGGGTATTCGACGTTGATCTGCATGAGGAAACGGTCAAGCTGCGCTTCAGGCAGGGGATAGGTACCTTCTTGTTCGATGGGGTTCTTGGTTGCCAAAACGTGGAAGGGACGACCAAGAGGACGGTGCTGGCCTGCGATAGTAACCTCGCGTTCTTGCATGGCTTGTAGGAGGGCCGATTGGGTGCGTGGGGAGGCGCGGTTGATTTCGTCGGCCATCAGAAGTTGGCAAAAGATCGGTCCTTCGATGAAGCGAAACGCACGAGAACCATCGGGTGCGGTTTCTAGCACTTCCGAGCCGAGGATGTCGGTGGGCATCAGGTCGGGGGTGAACTGGATGCGGTTGCCTTTCAGGCCCATGACAGTTGAGAGGGTATCCACAAGGCGAGTCTTGCCAAGACCAGGGAGACCCACGAGCAGCGCGTGGCCGCCGCAGAGCATTGAGGTGAGCACCAGGTCGACTACCTGTTCTTGTCCGATGAAGCGCTTGTTGATTGAGGCTTTGGCAAGCGCAAGGCGTTCGCCGAGCGCTTCGATGCGTGGGACGAGGTCGGTGGCGTCGGACATGGGGTGCTCCGGTAAGGCTTCAGTCAGGTATATTAGACCTAAGTATGGCGCGGTTCACAAATGGCAAAAAGGTGAAAGGCACAAATAATCGTGAAAAAAGCGTTAAAGCGAGTGTTTTTTTAGCACTATGCTGGCTGCGGAGGCGGCATCGAGGTTGAAGTTGTCGAAGAATTTATCGCTCATGATTGCACATCGTCGGTGTGTCTGGTGACGGTAAATAACCGGTATGTCGCAAAGCCTGCTGAATAAGGGAACTCCCCTTGCATGGACGATAAATTTTGGCTCAGATATGCGGCTAATTATGAAAAAGATGCCGATCAGCCTGCTTATTATGCGGTCAATATTTATTCTTTGATTGCGCCCTAGATAGGCGCGATGGCTGATTTTTATCGCCTTGATTCGTATTTTAGCTGCTTTCTAAATGAGAACTATCCCAAAGCGTGTAAGTTAGGGCAGGATTGGCATTGATAAATCGCGTCCTATACAGGTGCGAATGCGACCAGACAGGGTCAAAATGACGCAAGGCGACGACAAGAAGATTAGTCCCTCGGTCGAGGGACTGGCGGCAGCGGCGCGGACATCTAAGCGTGGTTTGCCGCCTGTGCATCTGTGGAATCCTCCCTATTGTGGCGAGATTGACATCCGTATCGCGCGGGACGGGACGTGGTTTCACGAAGGTACGCCAATCGGACGAGAGGGGCTGATTAGGCTGTTTTCAGGCATAGTGAAGCGCGATGAGGGACGGTATTTTCTGGTCACGCCGGTCGAGAAGTTGGGTATTCGTGTTGATGATGCGCCCTTCGTTGCTGTGGATTTTACGGTCCAAGGGGCGGGCGCGGATCAAGTTTTGTGCTTTATCACTAATGTCGGTGATGAGGTGGTTGCGGGGCCTAAAAACCCTTTGAGGGTTGAGCGTAACGGAACTGAGGGTGAGCCCGCGCCCTATGTGTATGTGCGAGCGGGGATGGAGGCTTTGATTGATCGTAAGTCATTTTACCGGCTGATCGATTTAGGGGTGCACGAAGAGCTTGAGGGGAAAAGTTGGTTTGGTTTGTGGTCTTTAGGTCAGTTTTTTCCACTGATTCCTTCGAGTGATCTGATTTGATGCCAAGTTTTGCCGCTAATGTGAGGATGCTTTTTATCAAAATTCCTATGTTGCTCCAGCCCGCTTTGGTACGCGGGGCGGTGTTTGATGAGATCAAGGTGCTGTTTTCTTATGACTATTTTTGGAAGGATTGACAGACGCCACTTGCCGAAATGCTGATGGCGTTGGTCAATGCGTTCCTAGGGGATTGGGCAGTTGGTGATCGCGCCTATGGGGTGGTGCCCGGTGCGGCGGACCATTTTTGGTAAAGTTTCTTGTGCGACGCTGAGATTGTGACGCAGCTTGGTGTGACGCGGCTGCATGTGATGATTATGCGCTCTGGGCTAAGTGCAAGGCTTGGGTCAATCACATTTAGATTGCGGGTTTTTCCCTACGAAATGAGCTAAGAGGTGGCGGTTTTGATCTGACGGGTTTGTGCGCGGAGTCGGATAAGCACGATTGATCGGGTTGGAGGGCGGTAGAATACTTGCCTGCACGGGCTAGGGTGCAGGGTCTAATGAGGCTGAACGCGCGTTGAAGAGTCCTGCAAGGCCAATTAGGGCTTAAGGGCTTGCCCTTGCCGTAGGTCGGGGTAAAATGCGGCTATTATGCCAGAGGATGAACGGATATGACGATCGGAGCGCCCGAGACCCAAGTTGTGACCACCTGGAAGGTCGCCTGTGATGGGGGTGAGGGTTCCTTGGGACACCCGCGTGTTTGGCTGTCTATTCCTCAAGATACTGGCTTTGTCGAATGCGGTTATTGCGACAAGCGCTACGTGATCAACCGTGATCATGCGCATGACGATCACTGAAAGTCGCTAAATAGCATTTTATTTTGCTTATTCCTCGCAGAGGGCGATCGTTTCGGAGTGCTGGGCTGTGGAATTTGGTCCGAAGTTAATCGCGATCAATGTATATACCTAAATATAAGTTAACTCTTCTTTGACAAACGAAGGGGAGTGGCTATGGCAAAGCCTGTCTTGATGGGTAAAATCGGGGCAGGCACGTCCGAGTGTTGGATGGGAGACTTTTGTCCGTTGTTGTGTGTGTGTCGTCCCTTTCCCTAAAAAGATATTCTTCCAGTCTAAAAGCTGGACATAGCCTTGATTTCATGTTGGTCTAGGATATCCTTGGGGGGTGAGCCCTGCGGGGGCGAGGGCGCTAAAAATTCCTTATGCGGGCTGGCGATAATGCAGCGCTTAGGTGTTTTGGTCATTTTTCCCCAGACGCCGATTTAGGTCTGGCTGATACAAAAGATGCGTTCGCATCTGTTATGTGCTCTTTGCCGCTCGCGCCCGTCGTGTCACAACCTTGCACAAACAGAGGAGACGCGCCGCATGGCTTTTGGCAAAGGGTGCCACCTACATTTGATCGATGGATCGGCCTTCATCTTTCGCGCCTACCACGCGCTGCCGCCGCTGACGCGCAAGTCTGACGGTTTGCCGGTCGGGGCGGTCGCGGGGTTTTGCAATCTGTTGTGGAGTGAGCTGACCACGACCCGCAGCCAGGAAGCGCCGACGCATCTTGCGGTGATCTTCGATGCAGGATCGGTGACATTCAGAAACGAGATATATCCAAAATATAAGGCAAATCGTCCAGAATTACCTGAAGATCTGCGCCCACAGTTTATCTTCACACGGGAAGCTACCCGCGCTTTTAACGTGCCTTGTGTCGAGATCGACGGTTATGAGGCTGACGATATCATTGCCACTCTTGCCCGTCGTGCGTGCAAGGCAGGGGGAACAGTGACAATCATATCTTCGGATAAGGATTTGATGCAGCTGGTGGGCAATGGTGTCGACATGCTCGATCCGATGAAAAATAAGCGTATCGGTCTGGATGAGGTCTTTGAGAAGTTTGGTGTGGCCCCCGATCGCGTGGTCGATGTTCAAGCCTTGGCGGGAGATTCGGTCGACAACGTGCCAGGTGCGCCAGGGATCGGCATTAAGACGGCGGCGCTTTTGATCAAGGAGTTTGGCTCTCTTGAAGCCTTGCTGGAACGGGTGGAGGAGATACAGCAGCCCAAGCGGCGCGAAGCCTTGCTGAATAATGCTGAATTAATCCGGATTTCGAAGCGGTTGGTATCGTTGGACGCCGATATGCCCTTGGAAGTGACGCTCGATTCGTTGGAAGTGCAAGAGCCAAAAGCAGAGATTATCCTCGGGTTTTTGAACGCGATGGAGTTTCGGACCCTGATGCGGCGAGTGGCCGAGAAGTTGAAGGTGGAGATCCCTGTGCCGGATCAGATCAAGGGGAGTGAAGTTCAGGAAAACGTCCATCAAGTGCCGATGTTGCCTTTTTCTTATGATGACTATCAGGCTGTGCGCGATGCGGTTACGTTGCAGGCTTGGGTCGCTCGTATCCGTGAGAAAGGTTACGTTGCGGTCGATACCGAGACGACCAGCCTTGATGAGATGCGGGCGGATCTTGTGGGCATCTCGCTGGCGATTGAACCCGGGCAGGCGTGTTACATTCCGGTCGGGCATCGGTCGGCTTTGGATGACCTGTTTGGGTCTGCACAGCGGGTCGAGGGGCAGATGACGGAAGGTGAAGTATTGGCAATTTTGAAGCCTGTGCTTGAAGACCCGTCGATTCTGAAAATCGGTCAGAATATGAAATATGACGCCAAGATCTTTGCCCGCCGTGGCGTGCGTGTGGCCTCGATCGATGACACGATGCTGATGTCTTATGCCATGTATGCTGGGCTGCACAATCACGGCATGGATACGCTTTCAGAAACCTATCTTGGCCATGTGCCGATCTCGATTAAATCACTGTTGGGCTCGGGTAAGACGCAAATTACCTTCGATCGCGTGCCGGTCGATCAAGCTGTACGCTATGCGGCGGAAGATGCCGATGTGACGTTGCGCCTCTGGTTGCGATTTAAACCAATGTTGCACAAGGCGCGGGTGAGCACGGTTTATGAAACGCTTGAACGCCCGCTGGTGCCGGTGTTGGCCGAGATGGAAATGACGGGCATTATGGTCGATTGCGATAGGCTATCGCGTATGTCCAACGCCTTTGCGCAAAAAATGGCGGAGCTGGAGGCGGAAATCCACGAACTGGCGGGCGGGTCCTTTAACGTAGGCTCGCCCAAGCAGCTTGGCGAAATCCTCTTTGACCGTATGGGTCTGGCGGGGGGAGAAAAGGGCAAAACAGGGGCCTATGCTACGGGGGCGGATATTCTTGAGGATTTGGCAAGCGAAGGGCACGATCTGCCCGCTCGTGTGCTCGATTGGCGGCAACTTTCCAAGCTGAAATCGACTTATACTGACGCGCTACAAGATCATATTAACCCCGAGACGGGACGGGTTCATACCAGCTATTCTATTACGGGTGCTGTGACCGGACGCTTGTCGTCGAATGATCCAAACTTGCAAAATATTCCGGTACGTTCCGAGGAAGGCCGTCGTATTCGTGAGGCTTTCGTAGCACCCAAGGGACGGGTTTTGGTTAGCCTTGACTACAGTCAGATCGAGTTGCGCATTCTTGCCCATGTGGCTGGAATTCCCGAATTGCAGCAGGCGTTCCGCGACGGGCTTGATATTCACACGTTGACAGCTTCGGAAATGTTCAATGTGCCCTTGGACCAGATGACGCCCGATATTCGGCGACAGGCAAAGGCGATCAACTTTGGGGTGATTTACGGGATTTCTGGTTTTGGACTTGCTCGTAACCTGCGTATCCCGCGGGCCGAAGCGCAGGGGTTTATTGATCGCTATTTTGAACGCTTTCCCGGTATTCGCGACTATATGACTGAAAACGTAAATGAAGCGCAAAAAAAAGGTTATGTAGAAACCGTTTTTGGTCGCAAAATTAACACCCCTGAAATCAACGCCAAGGGGCCAACTGCGGGTTTTGCCAAACGCGCCGCAATTAACGCACCAATCCAAGGCACCGCTGCCGATGTGATCCGCCGTGCCATGATCCGTATGCCCGCCGCTATCGCCGATCTGCCCGCAAAGATGCTGCTGCAGGTGCATGACGAACTGCTCTTTGAGGTGGATGAGGATGCCGCTGACGTACTGGCCGCCCGAGCAAAAGAAGTGATGGAAGGTGCCGCGCATCCTGCCGTGTCTTTTAAAGTGCCGTTGGTGGTCGAGGCAGGCATGGGCAAGAATTGGGCGGAGGCACATTGATAAAGCTAAGGTGGACGGGCGTTGAGCCGCAGCGATAGCAGGCGAGAAAGCGGTCGATATCCACGACGATTTTTTGATCGCATTGGACGATGCCCAAAGCATCGCAACGGCCCTCTTTAACGCTATGATCGCCACAGCGAAGGCGGCATCGGGTTTTAGGCTGATTTGGGCGAACATCCCCTCGAACCACGCTAGGCGCATGGCCGATTGCATCACAGCCCTTTTTCGTGATGAGTGTCCCTGATCTTTTTTCTTTTGTTTTAACTAAAATTGGTGTGCGGACTGCAGCTTTGTTTGGTGAGAGAAGCTTATCTCTTCTCAAGCATCCGTCCCAAGGGGCATCCTGCAACAATATGCAGGTGGTAATGCGGAACTTCCTGACCGCCCTGGTCGCCCGCGTTGGTGATAGCGCGGTAGCCCAGTCCGCCGGTGGCTAGGCTGGCGCCCAGCATCTCGCAGATCTTTGCCGCCGTGCGGTAGAAATCGACGATCTCGGCTTCCGAGGCCTCTGAGCCGAAATGATCGAAGCTGGCATAGGCTCCCTTGGGGATTACCAATACATGATCGGGCGCTTGCGGTGTGATATCGCGAAATACGAGCGTATGTGCCGTCTCAAGTATCGTCTTGGCGGGAATTTCTCCTCGCAGGATTCGAGCAAAAATATTGGTTGGGTCGTAGTTGTGCGCCATCGGGTTGTTGTGCCTTTAGTTGGTGAATAAACGCTGTCTTGCAGCGATTTTGCGGGCCTTTTACACGGGAATACCCAAAAATTATACAACAGATACGGTATTATTTTTTTTGCTGCTTCATCGCTCAGATATGGTCGCGTTTCTAATGTAGATCAAAGCGGTTGGTCGACAGAAACTTGTTGGATTGTCTGTTGTCTAGATGTGTTTTGTCACCCATAGCGTGCTGAAAAGGCGCCTAGTGATTTGTTTTTTGTAATGATACGCGTCGCGCTGGTTTATATCCGACAGGTGGGGTGAGGGCAGAATTGGATATAAATTCTGTTTAGCGGGCGGCTTTCTCGATGATGCCTGATGTGCCTTCTCGGCGGTCGAGTTCTGCTAGGACATCATCAAGCCTCACGTCGCGGGAGGCGAGCATGACGAGAAGGTGGTAGAGGACATCGGCTGCCTCGGACGTCAGCCTAGCGCGGTCGCCTTTTACGGCCTCAATGATTGCCTCGATTGCTTCCTCGCCAAATTTTTCGGCGCATTTCTCGGGGCCCTTAGCGAGCAATTTTGCCGTCCACGAGCTTTCGGGGTCGGAGCCCTTGCGTGATCGGATCGTGCGAGCAAGGCGAGAGAGAGTGGTCATGAGAGCCTCATTGGGATGCCGACTGCGGCCATGTGGGCCTTTGCTTGAGCGATACTAAAGGTGCCAAAGTGGAAGATTGAGGCAGCAAGAACGGCGCAAGCGCCGCCTTGGGTGACGCCTTCTACCAAGTGATTGAGGGTGCCAACGCCGCCGGATGCGATGACAGGGATTGATACCGCGTCGGAAATCGCGCGGGTGAGGGGCAGGTTGTAGCCGTCCTTGGTGCCGTCACGATCCATGCTGGTCAGTAGAATTTCTCCAGCGCCCTTGGCGGCGACCGTGCGGGCAAAATCGACGGCATCAATGCCCGTGGATTTGCGTCCGCCATGAGTGAAAATCTCCCATTTTCCGGGGGAGACGGTCTTTGCGTCAATCGCCACAACGATGCATTGTGAGCCAAAGCGGTCGGCGCTGCGGGCAACGACATCGGGGTCGGCCACCGCAGCAGAATTAAATGAAACCTTATCGGCCCCGGCAAGGAGGAGGCTGCGTACATCCTCAGGCGTGCGCACACCGCCGCCGACAGTGAGCGGCATAAAACATTGCTCGGCCGTGCGAGTGACAAGATCAAACATAGTGCTGCGGTTTTCATGTGTGGCGTGGATATCGAGAAAGCACAGCTCGTCGGCGCCTGCCGCATCATAGGCACGGGCGATCTCTACCGGATCACCCGCATCGCACAGGTCAGTGAAGTTGACCCCCTTGACCACGCGGCCATCGGCAACGTCGAGGCAGGGGATAAGGCGAGTTTTTAGCATGGGCGTACCTGCGGCGAGATTGTGGAGATAGGTAACGGATTGGTTTGAAAAGGGGAAGGCGCGAGATGGGCGGAATGCGCGGTTTGAGCATATAGTTTTTGACGAGACGGCACTTCGAGAGTGAAATCGTTTTGTCTTGATTTTGCCCCCAGCGCCGGTGGCATTTCCCCGGATCTCGTGGGGTATTTGAAATAACAAAAAACTAGGGTCTGCTTTAATCCGCAAGCACCTTGATTGCTTGTGCTAGATCGATTGCACCCTCATAGAGCGCGCGACCAGAGATGGCTCCGGCGATCACACCAGTGTCACGCAAGGCGGTGAGATCTTCCATGCGGCTGACGCCGCCGGAGGCAATTACGGGGATTGAGACGGCGCGGGCAAGCGCTTGGGTTGCCTCAATGTTTGGGCCTTGCATTGCGCCGTCACGGTCAATGTCAGTATAGATGAGAGCGACGCCGCCATCATCTTCGAAGCTGCGGGCGAGGTCGGTTGCCCGTATGGTTGTTTTGGTCGCCCAGCCTTTGGTTGCGACAAAGCCCTTGTAGGCGTCGATTCCTAAGGCAATCTTTCCAGGAAAGATACGGGCGGCTTCGCGTACAAGGGCAGGGTTTTCGACGGCGGCAGTGCCGAGGATCACGCGGGAAATGCCTTTTTCGAGCCACATCGCGATGGTTGCCATGTCACGGATGCCGCCGCCGAGTTGGGTGGGGACAGTGACCGTTTTTAAAATTGCTTCAACCGCTGCGCTGTTGATAGGGGATCCCGCAAAGGCACCGTTGAGATCGACGAGGTGCAGCCACTGGCAGCCCGCCTGTTGGAACTTGAGTGCTTGTGCCGCCGGATCGTCACCAAAGACAGTGGCGACAGACATCTCCCCGCGCAGAAGGCGAACGCATTGGCCGTCTTTGAGGTCGATTGCGGGATAGAGGATCATGGCACAGTTCCAGCTGGTTTTTGAGGGGGGGCTTTGCCATGCGGAGGCGGGGCGGGCAAGGCTGAAATGTGGTGTTAGGCTTGATTGTCAGGTTTGGTCATAATCAATCGGTGGGCGTGGCGGAGGGTGATGGCTGCTTAAGGCCGCCAGTTTAAGAAATTTGCAATCAACCGTAGGCCGTTTGCTTGCGATTTCTCGGGGTGAAACTGCGTGCCAACGATATTGTCACGTCCGACGATGGCGGTAATAGGACCAGCGTAATCGGTATGGGCGAGCAAATGGGCAGGATCGGCTAGCTTAAAATGATAAGAATGTACAAAATAAGCATGATCCCCAGTTGTGATACCTGCAAGCACGGGATGGGCGCGATCAATCACCAGATCATTCCAACCCATATGAGGCACTTTTAGCGCGGGGTCGGCGGGGGTGATGCGCACGATCTCTCCGCCGATCCAATCAAAACCGCGAGTGTCTTCGTATTCGCGCCCCCATGTGGCAAGTATCTGCATGCCAACACAGATGCCCAGAAAGGGTTTGCCCTGCGTAACACCTTCCGAAATTGCTTCGAATAACCCGCTATAATTGCTCAGTGCGTTGCGGCAGGCCGGAAAGGCGCCGTCACCAGGAATCACGATTCGTGTGGCGCGGGTGATATCCTCGGGACGGGAGGAAACCACAACCTCTCCTGCGTTGGTTTCTAGCGCCATGCGCTGAAAAGCCTTCTTTGCAGAATGTAGGTTGCCGCTGTCGTAATCGACGAGGACGGTGAAAGACATGGGCGCTTGGGTCCGGTTGGGAGCAAGAATTTTAGAAAATTCTTGCAAATTTCTTCGAAGAAATTTGGAACGCGCCTCTTAAAGCGCGCCCTTGGTTGAGGGAAGAATTCCCACTATGCGCGGGTCGAGTTCAACAGCCTGCCGCAAGGCGCGGGCGACCGATTTGAACGCGCTTTCCGCGATGTGGTGGCTGTTGATGCCGCGTACGAGATCGACATGTAGGGTGATGTCGCCATGCGTGGTTAATGCTTGGAAGAATTCGCGGACCAGTTCGGTGTCGAAACGGCCTATTTGGGGGGTCGGAAAGGCTAAGTTCCAGACCAGAAAAGGCCGTCCCGATAGGTCGAGCGCTGAGGTTACCTGCGCATCGTCCATCGCGAGTTTAAAATCGCCGTAGCGGCGGATTCCTTTTTTGTCGCCAAGCGCTTTTTTGAGAGCCTGACCGAGTGCTATGCCGCAATCTTCTACCGTGTGGTGATAGTCGATGTGCAGGTCGCCCTCGGCTTTTAGAGCGATGTCGATGAGCGAGTGGCGAGCGAGCTGGTCGAGCATGTGGTCTAAAAAACCCACGCCAGTGTGGTTGTCATAGGCGCCCGTGCCGTCGAGGTTGACGGTCACGGTGATTTTGGTTTCGGC
>JADZAO010000115.1 GCA_020852535.1 Paracoccaceae bacterium
ATGGTATGAACCAAACGCCCTGATCATCTTTTACCACTGGCGAGGACATCAGCGATGGATGGATATTGGAAAATTCCGTAATTTTTGACACATCCCACGGCTCGATTAACCCTGCATCGCGGTAACGCGGCAAGTTTCCTACGCAAGGGTGCGCCAGATCAGCTTTAAAACCCGAACTGACCTTCTGAAACGCCTCATCATCGTTACCGAAGAAAGAATATGTTGGACTGTCACCGTACTTCTCTACATATTTGGCTGAAATACCGGGGATCCCCCAGCCGGCCCAATCAAATACAGTCAATTCGGGATCGGCAGCAAATGCCCCGCCGGACAGTCCCAATACAGTCGCAATAGCAAGTAACGAAGACGTCTTGTGTTTCATAAGATTATCCTTTGGTCAGCTTGCCGCACCAGCTCCGTTCCCACAAAGGCATGTCGACATATCGTGACGCTAGATTAGCTCTAGCAGCACTGCAAGAAAATATTGCACAGTGTCATAACCTTAAATATCCGCGTTACCTCCTGCGTCGTTTTTCAATCTTGCCGTGACGTCGCCAAATTAAGCAGATTTTCAAGATTGCATCGTTAAGTTCAGTGCAAACGAAAAGGAAAACAGAATGTTCCGCGCCCTTCTGGTCAAAAAAGACGATACTGGCAGCACTAGCGCTTCTATACAAATTCTTGATGATCAGCGCCTTCCGGCGGGAGATGTCATGGTTGCAATCGAATACTCGACAATCAATTACAAAGACGGACTCTGCCTTGGCACAGGTGGCGGACTGATCCGCACTTATCCTCATGTGCCAGGCATTGATTTTGCCGGAACAGTTGAAGCCTCTGACGATCCACGCTACGCTCCGGGTGATCGGGTCGTACTAACTGGCTGGCGTGTAGGCGAGACTTGGTGGGGCGGTTATGCACAGAAAGCCTGCGTCAAGGCAGACTGGCTAGTACCCTTACCAGATGCAATCTCAACCCGTCAGGCTATGGCGATTGGTACGGCGGGCTTCAGTGCTATGCTTGCCATCATCGCGCTAGAATCCCATGGCTTAGCCCACAATCAAGGTGAGGTGCTGGTAACTGGAGCTGCGGGAGGTGTAGGCTCAATCGCAATCGCACTTCTGGCAGCGAGTGGCTATCAGATCGCCGCCGTGACAGGGCGGCCCGAAACAGAAGCCTACTTGCGCGATCTAGGTGCAACCCGCATCGTGCCTCGCGCTGATCTAGCCGAGACGGTAAAAAAACCACTCGAATCCGAGCTCTGGGCCGGGGCCATCGACACTGTGGGAGGGGCTATGCTCGCTCGCTTACTGGGTCAGATGAAATCCAACGCTTCAGTCGCCTCGATCGGCCTTGCCGCAGGCGCTGACCTTCCCGCCAAGGTCACTCCATTTATTCTACGCGGCGTGAACCTTCTCGGTATCAATTCGGTCACCATCCCCTTCGAAAAACGAGTCGTGGCTTGGAACCGTCTCGCAATGGAACTCTCGATGAAAAAATTGGAAACCATGATTCATCCTGCGACACTGTCTGATCTCCCAACTCTCGGCGAGGCTATCCTGAAGGGCCAGGTACAGGGTCGCGTTGTCGTAGACGTTAACGCCTGATTCTTTTATCTACGAACGGAGATTTTACGCCCTAGGGCCGTCGCAAGATATTTGTGCCAAGCTGAATGAAGCAAAACACGCCCTTCAGACTCACAAAAACATCTTCGAAAGGACTCCAAGGAGGAAATAAAGCTCTCTTCGGGGTTAGCTAAGCGAACCCACATCCGTGCGTCCGCGGCGGTCGGTCCTAAGACTTGCATAAAGCACATGATTGCGCCAACGCCCCGCGATCTGCAGATAGCTTTGTGCCACGCCCTCGTATTTAAAACCGCATTTTTCCAAAATCCCACGTGAGGGAGCGTTTTCCGACAGACAGGCGGCCTCAATTCGACTCAGGTCCATTACATTGAAGGCATAATGCACCACGCCCTGTATTGCTTCTTTCATATAGCCTTGCCGTGCATAGGCTTCGCCGATCCAGTAGCCCAACGTCCCCGATTGCGATGGTCCGCGACGAATATTGTCTAAAGTGATCGCACCCAGCAGCGCCTGATCTTCGCGTCGCACCAGCACTAAAGGCAGTGCAGTACCATGCCTTTCAGCCCTCGCTGCCCAATAGACGCGGTTGGTAAAGGTCTTCTGCGTCAAATGGTCTTCTGTCCAAGATGACTCCCAAGGGACCAAAAATCCGGCGCTATCGGCCCTTAGTAGCGCCCATGCCTTCCAATCACCATGCTGAGGTAACCGCAGCGTCATACGTTCGGTCTCAATTCGCACCTTATGACGAAAAGCCAACATCAAGCGGCGAACCTTGATCGGATAGCTTCCAACCCGGGTGCATTCGCCACAGGGCCGTAAAGCACCACGGACGAGCATGCAGCGGCCACCGTCTCGCCATAAGCGCGCACGTCACTCGTACCTACCGCATCAATACGCGCCACCACTTCCTCAACCTCGGGCACACGGCCCCAGATCGTCAGAAGTCGCGCATTACGCTCGTTACGGTTAGACGGGCTTTCCAATCCCATAAGCATTCCCGCCTTCAATTGCGCCCGCGCTCGCGCCACCTCAGCATCCGACATGTCATCGGCAACGCGCTTTAATTCGTCCACCGTCAACCCAATCAGCTCACCGATCTCCTCTTGCGAGGTTCCGGCATATACCGTGATCTGCCCCGTATCCTCATATGCCGCTGATTGCGCAAAAATCGAATAACACAAGCCTCGTTCTTCGCGAATTTTCTGGAACAAACGACTCGACATTCCGCCCCCCATCGCAGTGGCATAAATCTGCGCTGCATAAACATCAGACGCACGATATCCTGGTCCTTCGAAGGCCAGCGCAAAATGTACTTGTTCGAGATTTTTGACCTCGCGCCGCTCTCCCCCCCTAAACAATGCGTCTTGCAAGTGCGCCTCGCCAACCGGCTTTAGATGCCCAAACAGATTTTCCGCCTGCGCGACGATTCTATCGTGATCCACGCCCCCTGTAGCAGCCAATATCATACGGTCCGGTCCATAATGTTTGGCCACAAAGGTTTCCAGATCGCGCTTCTTGAAAGCACTTACCTGTTGTGATGGGCCGAGGATGGTCCGCCCGAAGGGTTGATCAGGATAAGACACCTCCTGAAGCCAGTCGAAGATGATGTCATCGGGCGTATCCAACGCCTGACCAATCTCCTGCAAGATCACATGCCGCTCAGTCTCAATCTCTTTTGGATCGAACACAGAGTTCAGCACGATATCGGCGATCACATCTAGTGCCATAGCCACATCGACTGACAGCACACGGGCATAATAGGCCGTCATCTCGCGGCTTGTATAGGCATTGATATAACCGCCAACACCTTCAATCTCTTCGGAAATCTGCAAGGCCGAACGACGCTTTGTCCCTTTAAAAGCCATATGTTCGAGAAAATGTGCAATCCCGTTCTGATTTTCATTCTCGTGCCGCCCGCCTGCTGTGACCCAGATTCCCGCCGCAGCCGACAATAGGCCCGGCATGGATTCCGTAACGATGCGAAAACCGTTGGAAAGTGTAGTAATATTCAGGCTCAACAGCCGATCCTTTCGCGCACGACGGCCTGCAATGCGGCCGAGTCATTCTTCACCCAAGTCACACGCTCGGGCCGGTCGAACAGATCACCCATCCGTGATGGCAACTCAGAGCGCACGCCTATCGCCTTCTCCACCGCATCTGGGAACTTCGCTGGATGCGCAGTGGCAAGGGTGATCATCGGAACCCCGCCCAGATGCTCTTCCGCCACCTTCACACCCACGGCGGAATGCGGACATAAGATATGTCCCGTAACCGCAAAAACATGGCGGATAGTGGCGAGGGTCTCTACCTCAGAACAGCTCCCTGAAATAAAAATTCCACGTAGTATTTCCAGCGCCTCTCGCTTGATGGTAAATCCGCCCGCATTCAACTCTTTCATCAACTGCGCCACAGCATTACCGTCACGTTCGTAAGCATCAAATAAGACACGTTCAAAATTAGACGACACCTGGATATCCATCGACGGACTGATTGACCGCTTCACGCCATCGGTTTTATAAATTCCCGACCGTATTGCCCGATCCAAAATGTCATTCTGGTTTGTCGCGATCACCAACTTCTCGATCGGCAAACCCATCTTGCGGGCAATATAGCCTGCGAAGATATCACCAAAATTCCCCGTAGGCACGGTAAATGATACCGTCCGCTCTGGCGCGCCCAAGGAGACGGCGCTGCTGAAGTAATAAACTACCTGCGCCAGCACTCGCGCCCAGTTGATAGAGTTTACCCCTGCCAGCCGTACAACGTCGCGAAAGGGGAAATTATTAAACATATCCTTCACGCGTGCCTGACAGTCGTCAAAATCACCCTCCACCGCCAAGGCATGGACGTTGGCCTGCGAAGGCGTAGTCATCTGCCGCCGCTGTACCTCGGAAACACGACCGTGCGGGAATAAGATAAACAGGTCCACATTAGAAAGCCCACGAAATGCCTCTATTGCCGCGGATCCCGTATCGCCACTAGTCGCTCCAACAATAGTGATGCGTTCGCCCGTCTTGGCCAATGCCGCTTGCATCATTTGCCCTATCAACTGCATGGCAAAATCCTTGAATGCCAAGGTCGGACCGTGAAACAGTTCCAGCAAAAAATGATTTGGCGCCAGCTGTACCAAAGGTGCCCTTGCCCCATGGCCGAAACTGCCATAGGCCTTAGCGATCAACCTACGAAACTCATCATCTTCAAAGGTGTCGCCAAGGAAAGGCCGCATCACACGGAAAGCTATCTCTTCATAAGACAGCCCCGCCAGCGCCGCGATATCGGCCTTTAGCATCACTGGCACGGTCTCGGGCACATAAAGCCCACCGTCACGAGCAAGGCCGGTAATCATCGCCTCGCCAAAGCTTAATACAGGTGCCGCACCGCGGGTCGAAATATAGTTCATCGCCATCAGTCCGTTGCCCGTCCGTCGTGTTTCAAACCGTCCGCTGCCTGATACGCCAGAGAAGATAGACTGTCATCCCCAGCCAGACTGCCGCTAGCAAAAACCATGTAATTGCATATTGCAGATGATCATTAGGGATAGTCGAAGTATCGACAGGCATTGGTTCGATATTTCCACCAGTTGGTCCAACCGCGACAATAAATGTCGGCTCCGTCTGCAGGCTTGCCGCAATCGCATCAGCATCGCGAGTAAACCACAGTCCCGTTTTCGGGTCAGGCGGGGGCGTGTAGCCATCCACCTCGACAGGCCAATGTAAGTTGCCGATCACCTCGGCTTCGCCCGAAACCCGCAGCGCATTACGCATGTCGTCAGGGATGAATCCCCGGTCAACCAGCACACGCCGCACTCCACTCGCCGCTGCCGTTTCAAAAACCTCAACCACCCGCACACCTGCGCCGATCTGCTTGCGGCTCACAAGCACATCTACATGCTCGCCTGTGAAACGACCTTTCACTCGCACCGGCAGATAATTATCGCGCACACGATCAATCACAGCGGGTAGCCCAACTGCTGGGACCATAATCCGCGCATTGATATCGGCAAGAACAGCCTGCTTCCATGCTAGCCGCTCGACCTGCCAGAATCCCAACCCGATCAGGGTTGCCGCTCCCAGTAAGCCGAATATCAAAGGTACAACCATCCGCCGCAGCATTAAGATATCTCTTCCAAAAAAGCGCAAAGCCCGTAGCCGCGCGCTCTCTTACTTTCTCATTTACTCACGCTCTAGCTTTTTTATTGCTTACCGACCCCAGACGTAGATTGAAGCAAAGAGGAACAGCCAGATTACATCGACGAAGTGCCAGTACCATACGGCCGCTTCGAACCCGATGTGTTTCTCAGGCGTGAAATGACCACGAGCAGCTCGAAAATAACATACCAACAGAAAAATCGTGCCAATAATCACATGAAAGCCGTGGAAACCGGTCGCCATAAAGAAGTTGGCACCATAAATGTTGCCAGAAAAACTAAATGCAGCATGACCGTATTCA
>JADZAO010000116.1 GCA_020852535.1 Paracoccaceae bacterium
CCGTGTCGCCGGTGACCTTGCAGCCGAAGGATGCTTCGGCAATCTGTTTGACCAGATCGTTTGGCACTAGAAGTGTTGCTTCCTCTCGGATGATGTCGACAACGAATAAGAGCACTTGATCGCTGTCGTCTTCTTTTGCCACGCGGTCCATTGAAGCCATTAGGCTGGCTTTGCGGACGAGAACGACTTGCGGTGCGGTAGTTTCTAGCACCGAGATGCGGAGTTTTTTGTCCGCGACGGTGTATTCCTTTGAGTCCATGCGTAGCAGGGCAGCGTCAGAGAAAGCAGAAACATCTGATTTTGCTTCGAACATTGCGGTCGTAAGTTCGTTCAGGTTTACCTTTAGATCGGCGGCCAGTTTCTCGGCCACGGCGCGGTCATGCGACGTGGTCGTGGGTGAGCGGAATTCCAGTGTGTCTGAGATAATGCAAGAAAGCATTATGCCTTTGATAGCGTACGGGGCGTGGGCCAGATCGTTGCCTATTAGATCGTGCATGATTGTGGCAGTACAGGCCAGCGGGCGGATGGTAATGTCGATTGGGTTTCTTGTCTTGATGCCGCCGACCAACATGTGATGATCTATGATGCCGATGATCTTGGCGTCGTTTATTGACGGCGGCAGCTCGGTGGGGTTGTTGGTGTCGACGATCACCACCGTATCTTCGGCGGTCACGTCCGAGATGATTTCTGGCCTCGCGAGCTTCCAGTGTTTTAGTACGAAGGCTGCTTCGGTGTTTGGTTCACCAAGAAGCACTGGTTTTGCGGGAGTACCTTTGTGTGACAGATACCATGCCCAGATGATCGGTGAGCCGATAGAGTCGGTATCAGGGGATTTGTGGCCGAAGACGAGTGTGGTCATGATTGTAACCTGTGTAAGGTTGCGCTTTTGGCGCGGTGTATAGGCGAGGGAGGTGGGCTTGTCACCCTTGTGTGGTTTTCTTATTTAGCACGGCTTTGACTAGTAGGGTGGTGGCTTTGTTGATCTGCGGGGCGGTGCGGGGGACGATCATATCGTAGCGTGGGTCGTTGCAGCGATATATGCTTAGCAGGACTCCCTTTATGTCGTTTCTTTTGCTTGCCAGAGCTGTTCTTAGGCAAAGATGGTGCTAGTGGTTTCACAGTCAATTATTGCCTGTTTTTCGAGTTGGATGTGTGATGAAGATGTTGACGTTAGAGTTTTTTTGTGGCCAGTGCCGTATTAGACAAAGCAATAGTAGGGCGTTTTATCTGCTTTTTTAGAGGGGCTGGGGCGAAAGGTGCTGTCGTATGGTGAGGTGCTGCCAAGGGTGGTGGATCACGAAGGTCCCTACGATTAGGTGGTGGTGCACAATTTTCTTAGCTACGTGTTCTTGACGCTTGTGATGGACGTCCCTATCTAAGCTTTAGTTAGCACTCGACACGATTGAGTGCTAATAAAATTTAACTTGGAATCTAGGGAGTGTTCTCAGATGGCATTAAAACCGCTGCATGACCGCGTGCTCGTCAAGCGCATTCAGGGTGAAGACAAGACCAAGGGCGGTCTTATCATCCCCGACACTGCGAAGGAAAAGCCCGCCGAAGGCGAGATCATCGCGGTAGGTCAAGGCGCGCGTAAGGATTCGGGCGAGTTGATCGCTCCGTCCGTAAAAGCTGGTGACCGTATCTTGTTTGGCAAATGGTCGGGCACCGAAGTGACGCTTGACGGTCAAGAACTGTTGATAATGAAAGAAAGTGACATCCTCGGCATTATTACCTGAGGACGCTGTGGCGTGCCGTGACGCGCGCCTTGCATGATCAAGCCAATAGAAATTCAGAGGAGTCTGCACTATGGGTGCTAAAGACGTTCGTTTTGATACAGATGCCCGCGATCGCATGCTTCGCGGCGTGAACATTCTTGCTGATGCAGTTAAAGTCACGCTCGGTCCCAAAGGCCGTAATGTCGTGATTGAGAAATCCTTCGGCGCACCGCGTATTACCAAGGACGGTGTTTCGGTCGCCAAGGAAATCGAACTCTCGGACAAGTTTGAGAATATGGGCGCTCAGATGGTGAAGGAAGTTGCTTCCCGTACCAATGATGAAGCCGGAGATGGTACCACTACTGCCACCGTTCTTGCTCAAGCAATTGTCAAAGAGGGCTTGAAGGCCGTTGCGGCTGGTATGAACCCGATGGACCTGAAGCGTGGTATAGACATGGCAACTGCCAAGGTTGTGGCAGCTATCAAGGCTGCTGCCCGTCCGGTTAAAGATTCGGATGAAGTTGCGCAGGTTGGCACCATCTCGGCCAATGGTGAAGCCGAAATCGGACGCCAAATTGCTGATGCGATGCAAAAGGTTGGCAATGAGGGTGTCATTACTGTCGAAGAGAACAAGGGTCTTGAAACCGAGACTACTGTTGTTGAAGGCATGCAATTCGACCGTGGGTATCTGTCGCCTTACTTTGTGACCAATGCTGATAAAATGATCGCTGAATTGGAAGACGCGTTCATCTTGCTGCACGAGAAGAAACTCTCGTCGCTGCAACCGATGGTTCCGCTGTTGGAAGCCGTGATCCAGTCGCAACGTCCGCTGATAATCGTGGCAGAAGACGTTGAAGGCGAGGCTCTTGCCACGCTCGTTGTCAACAAGTTGCGTGGTGGGCTGAAGGTCGCTGCCGTCAAAGCTCCAGGTTTTGGTGATCGTCGCAAGGCCATGTTGCAGGACATCGCGATTCTTACCGGTGGTCAGGTGATTTCTGATGATCTTGGTATGAAGCTGGAGTCGGTGACGATTGATATGCTTGGTCGCGCTAAGAAAGTCTCGATCAACAAGGATAATACGACCATCGTTGACGGTGCCGGTAACAAGGCCGAAATCGCGGCGCGTGTGGCTCAAATCCGGACCCAGATCGAAGAAACTACTTCGGACTACGATCGTGAGAAACTGCAAGAGCGCGTAGCCAAGTTGGCTGGCGGTGTTGCGGTGATCAAGGTCGGCGGCATGACTGAAGTTGAAGTGAAAGAGCGCAAGGATCGCGTTGATGATGCGCTGAATGCAACTCGTGCTGCGGTTCAAGAAGGTATCGTCGTCGGCGGCGGCGTGGCTCTGATCCAGGCGGGTAAGTCTCTGGAAGGTATGGTTGGAGCAAACCCTGACCAGACCAATGGCATCAACATCGTTCGTCGTGCTCTGGAAGCGCCGCTTCGTCAGATTGCTCAGAACGCGGGTGTCGACGGTTCGGTTGTTGCTGGTAAGGTTCGCGAATCGAGCAATAAGTCGTTTGGCTTTAATGCCCAGACTGAAGAATATGGCGACATGTTCAAGTTTGGCGTCATCGATCCAGCCAAGGTCGGTCGTACTGCTTTGGAAGATGCGGCTTCGGTTGCTTCGTTGCTGATCACTACCGAATGCATGATCGCTGAGCGTCCGGTCGAAAAGTCGGCTGCCGGCGTCGGCGGAGGCATGGGCGGCATGGGTGGCATGGACGGGATGATGTAATCATCCCTCTTACGCTAACAGAATGGGGGCGCAGCGTAAGCTGTGCCCCTTTTCGTTAGATCACCAGTGAACTCTGACAGAGAGTTTGTGTTGCTTATTTGTGCGTATGTTCCATTCGATGACCCAATCGTATTGTCCTTGATGAAGCTCATCAACGTATTGTTGGTCAGTGCGTTGATGTTCGTTGTGGTTGATCATCCTATAGATCGTGTTACGCGAACGGTTGGAGCGGGCCGGGTACGGTTGGCTAATTAGGTTCTTACGGTGCTGTTGGTACTGCCTTTGTTCGCGTGCTTAGTGGTTTTTAACCGACCACACGGTTCACGTGACCCATCTTGCGGCCTGTGCGTGTCTCTGATTTTCCATATAGGTGTAGGGCCGCGTTCTTTTCTTTAGAAATTTCTGGTACGCGTAAGATATCCTCGCCGATCAGATTTTCCATCACCACGTTGGAATGACGCGACCCATCGCCCAGCGGCCAGCCTGTCACGGCGCGAATGTGTTGTTCGAACTGGTCGATTGCGCAGCCGTTTTGCGTCCAGTGGCCTGAGTTGTGTACCCGAGGGGCAATCTCGTTGACGATTAGGCCAGCAGGCGTAACAAAAAATTCAACCCCCATGACACCTACGTAATCGAGCGCGTTTAGGATGCGGGATGCTATCAGGATGGCGTCGGTGCGCTGCGAGGGCGACAGGCGAGCGGGGATCGTTGTTTTGTGCAAAATGCCTGAACGGTACACATTTTCGCCCGGATCATAGCAGGAAACCGATCCGTTGAGGCCGCGGGCGGCGATGACGGAAATTTCGTAGCTGAAGTCTATGAAACCTTCGAGTACGGCCTCGGCTCCATGCATTTTTGCTAGCGCAGCAGGAGCATTAGCACGTGACATGATGCGGACCTGCCCCTTGCCGTCATAGCCGAGGCACGCGGTTTTCAGGATCGCGGGTGTTCCGATGCGGTCGAGGGCTGCGGTCAGGTCGGCCATCGTTGTGACACGGGCATAGGGTGCTGTGGTCAGGCCGAGTTCTGTGAGGAAATCTTTTTCTACGATGCGATTTTGTGAAACGGCGAGGGAACGGCGGTTGGGGCGGATCGGGTGGGTCTTTTCCAATACGTCGAGGGCACTGGTGTGGATGTTTTCGAATTCATAGGTGACGACACAGACAGAGGCCGCAAAACGGGTTAGCGCGGCATGGTCGTCATAGCCCGCCGTGGTCAGTCGGTGGGCAACATGTTCGGCGGGTGGGTTTGCGGTAGGCTCGTAGATATGGGTCAGGTAGCCAAGGCGTGAGGCCGCGACTTAAAGCATACGACCAAGCTGTCCTCCGCCGAGAATGCCGATGGTGGAGCCTGCGGGAAGTACTCCGGTCATCTGTTTACTCATCCTTCGGTTCTTCGGGGATCGAAGCGGATAACGCTATGCGCCAAGCGTCGAGACGGGCGGCAAGGGCTACGTCGTTCAGTGCAAGGATACTCGCAGCCATGAGGGCAGCATTGGCGGCCCCTGTTGAGCCGATGGCCATTGTTGCAACCGGATAGCCGCGCGGCATTTGCAGTATGGAATAAAGGCTGTCGACACCTGAAAGCGTCTTAGTATGTACGGGTACACCGATTACCGGAACGCGGGTCTTCGACGCCATCATGCCGGGTAAGTGGGCAGCCCCGCCGGCACCCGCGATTATGACCTGAAGCCCGCGCTCGACGGCGGTTTTCCCATAGGTCCAAAGTCGGTCTGGGGTACGGTGGGCCGAGACGATCTTGGTCTCGTAGGTGATGCCAAGAGTATTGAGTAGG
>JADZAO010000117.1 GCA_020852535.1 Paracoccaceae bacterium
ACGACCGAGGCCGCCATCGACTTCGGCCTGTGGCGCGATATCTACATCGTAATTGGTGATCCACAAGATAATGGCGGTTGGGCCGTGCGCAGCTATATCGAACCCTTCGCCAACTGGCTTTGGGCGGGAATGATGATTATGGCACTTGGCGGGTTTCTTAGTTTGACTGACCGCCGTTACCGCATGGCCGCAGGTGCTCGCCGTAGATCTGCAGAAGGAGGGCTTGCAGAATGACCCCTCAAATGAATCTCCTGATCCTCGCCACGGTCCTCACGCTGGTCTCGGTTCCCGTTCTGGCGGTGCAGCCCTCGGAAATGCTGGCCGACCCTGCCTTGGAATCCCGCGCCCGTGACATCTCGAAAGAACTTCGCTGTCCTGTCTGCCAGAATGAGAATATTGACGATAGTGATGCTCAAATCGCCAAAACCTTGCGTGAGGTGATCCGCGTTCGCATCATGGAAGGCGATACGAACGAAGAGGTGATGGCCTTCGTTACCGATCGCTTTGGGGAATTTGTTTTACTAAAACCGATGATTTCGGGCTGGAACTTGCTCCTATGGGCGGCCGGTCCGTTGATGTTGGTCTGTGGTGTTGCTGTCGTGGGGACCACTTTTCGTAGACGTCAACCTGCCGAAAGTGACCTTACGGACGCGGAACAGGCGCGATTGGCGGAATTGACGAAGTAACTGTTTTCCCGCAAATATGGGGATATCCTTAAGCTAAAAAAATTCTTCTGAAATCCAAACTGGTTACGGATTTTCATTTAGGTGGGGATGATAAGGAGTTTCATGCCCCGCGTGAAAGCGCAGCAACTCCCGTCCGTGTCATCTCTCGCAGGCCAAGTGGGCGCATAAGATCGGCGAAAGCATCAATCTTTTGGGGTGTTCCTGTGATTTCGAATACGAAACTTTCCAGTGTGCTGTCGACCACATGGGCGCGGAATATTTCTGCTAGCCGCAGCGTTTCGATCCGCGAATTGCCTTTGCCCGCAACTTTGAATAGGGCTAATTCGCGCTGCACGGAAGGCCCTTCTGCAGTTAGGTCATGCACATCATGTACTGGTACCATCCGCGCTAGCTGCGCCTTGATCTGTTCGATCACCTGCGGTGTTCCGCGAGTTACTATCGTGATTTGTGACCGGTGTCCCTCATGGTCCACTTCAGCAACCGTCAAGCTGTCGATATTATATCCCCGTCCCGAAAATAAGCCGATTACCCGTGCAAGAACGCCACTTTCATTGTCTACCAGTACTGCCAGCGTGTGTTGCTCGATTATAATCGCATTTGGGTCGCGCAGGTTATAGGCCGAATGGCTGTTTGAGCTTTTTTTGATATTGAGCGCTGACATCCCGACCATTCCCTTCATTTTGTCTAAAAATATCCTAGGTTGGTGTGGGGGTGTGCCCCCCCCATACCGTCAGATCACACTAGAACTGCTCCCGTTGCACCGATTACGCCTTGCGTGTCCGCCTCACCTAGCAACATTTCGTTATGTGGCTTACCCGAAGGAATCATCGGGAAGCAATTTTCGTGTTTTTCAACAAGGCAGTCAAAGATTACTGGCCCGTCATAGAGGATCATTTCCATGATCGCATCGTCGAGATCCTTCGGATCAGAACACTCTATTCCCTTGCAACCGAAGGCTTCCGCCAGCTTTACGAAATCGGGCAGAGATTCAGACCATGAATGGCTATACCGCTCGCCATGCAGCAATTCTTGCCACTGGCGTACCATGCCGAGGCGTTCGTTGTTTAGGATGAACTGCTTGACTGGCGCGCGAAACTGCACCGCAGTCCCCATCTCCTGCATGTTCATTAGCCACGAGGCTTCGCCAGCTACGTTTACGACTAGCGCATCGGGATGCGCGATTTGTACGCCGATAGACGCGGGCAGACCGTAGCCCATCGTTCCCAGACCTCCGCTCGTCATCCAGCGGTTTGGTCCTTCGAAGCCAAGGTATTGTGCCGCCCACATCTGGTGTTGGCCTACTTCGGTGGTGATGTAACGATCCATGCCTTTAGTTAGGGCTTCCAGTCGTTGTAGCGCATATTGCGGCTTGATGATCTTTTCAGATGGTTTGTAGCTTAGACAATCGACGGCTCGCCATTCGGAAATTTGTTTCCACCACTTCACCAGACTGATCTTATTGGTCTTGGAGCCGCGTTCATTCCACAATGTTAACACATCGGCCAATACCGTACTTACATCGCCCACGATCGGCACATCGACACGGATGACTTTGTTGATCGAAGAGGGATCAATGTCGATATGTACTTTTTTAGAACGCGGGCTAAAATCTGCGATCCGCCCCGTGATACGATCGTCAAAGCGCGCACCCACATTGATCATCAGGTCGCAGCCGTGCATCGCAAGGTTGGCTTCATAAAGCCCGTGCATTCCTAGCATGCCCAGCCAGTTTTTGCCTGATGCCGGATAGCAGCCCAGCCCCATCAGAGTTGATGTGATTGGGAAATCGGTAGCGGCCACTAACTCGCGTAGCAATCGGCTTGCTTCAGGCCCCGAGTTGATAACGCCGCCGCCGGTATAGAAGACGGGGCGTTCCGCCGTTTCTATCATCTCGACCAGACGTAGCACCTGTTCCATGTCGCCCTTGCGGCGGGGCTGATAATGTGGAGTTTTGATGATTTTCTTGGGCGTATAGGCTGCGGCGGCGAATTGCACGTCCTTGGGAATGTCGACTAACACGGGGCCGGGGCGGCCCGACATGGCCACGTGGAATGCGGTGTGTATTGTTGCTGCCAGATCTGCGGTATCTTTTACCAGCCAGTTATGTTTGGTGCAGGGTCGCGTGATGCCGATCGTATCGGCCTCCTGAAAACCGTCCGTTCCAATCATGAAGGTAGGAACTTGCCCCGTCAGCACCACCAACGGGATACTGTCCAGCAGCGCATCCGTTAGACCTGTCACGGTATTAGTCGCACCGGGACCTGATGTTACCAGTACTACACCCGGTTTACCGGTTGAACGGGCATAGCCTTCGGCCATATGTACGGCACCCTGTTCGTGTCGCACAAGAATGTGACGGATTTTGTTTTGCTGGAAGATTTCGTCATAGATCGGCAATACCGCTCCACCGGGATAGCCGAAGATCACCTCGACTCCTTGCTCCTTTAGAGCTTGCATCACTATACGGGCGCCGGTCATCGTTTGTGTCTTGGTTACAGATCCGGTCATCATATTTTCTCTCGTTGGGTCCGTGCCGACCCCCTTCATCAAACAAAAAACCCCCGGTTTTCTTTTCCGGGGGCGCATGGAAACCGTTAGGTTAGCATTACCACCCTATGTGCTGTTTTCCTACTTCCACAAGAATGAATCCCATTAGAGTCTCCGTTAGTCAAATCTTGTCTTTCGCGGACATCTAGGGTGGCACGCTACGGGCGTCAACCATTAAATGCATCTAAAGTGTCTAATAGATGGCCTTAATTGAATTTAAATTGCAATTAAATTAATATAAACGTAATTATAATATGCAAATTTTGCGGATGTCGTTGTTCTTTATTGATTTGTCTCGAGGTTTGGCGCATGCGGCAGGGCGGGTTCGATGCGCCGCTGCTTTCAGGACAATGAACCAGTCATGCAGCTCTGTTGCACTTTGGTTTCTACTCGATTGTCTCCTATTTTCTGTTCAAAATCGACAAACTATTTGTCACCGAATGTGCCGACATCCGTGTCAAAAAACTAAGAAGTATATCGACTTTACGGCCATTTGACTACGTGTGTAGTCCGTTTCGCAGCGTAGGCTGTGATGAAGGCTGAATGCCTGCTGAAGTAAATGTGAAGTGCAGGGGCCGAAGTGTTCTATTCGACCCCGTTAGTCGCGGATCAGTATGTGTGTGTCGGGTAGGTTGATCTGCGTCACGTACTCGGCGATCAGGTCAACAGATAGGGGCTGAAGTTCAGCCTTGTGGTCGGTGGGGTTGCCTATGTCCTGCCACTGCCCGTCCTTATAGATTTCCAGCGCGTTGAAACCTGCCTTGTAATCCATTTTTTGGCTACCTGGTACCCAATAACCTAGATAGACATAAGGTAGCCCTGCCTCGCGGGCCATGGCGATGTGGTCGAGGATCATATATGTCCCAAGCGACAGGTCGGCCAGATCGGGGTCATAAAAGCTGTAAACCATGCTTAGCCCGTCATCAAACACGTCCGTTAGACAGACTGCGGCCAACGAGTGTTTACTTTCGTTTTGTCTAGGTGGACGAGTATATTCGATTACGCGACTCTTGATTGCTGTTTGCTCGATCATTGCCGTGAATTCGACTATATTCATATCGGCCATACCGCCGTCGGCGTGGCGCGTGTCAAGGTAGTGGCAAAACAAGATGAACTGTTCTTCGGTCGCCCAGGGGCTGGTTATATTGCGGTATAATCCCTCGATCCGTTTTAGTATGCGGCGATGGCTGCGGCTGGGGGCAAAGTCGGCAACGCGAATACGGTCGGATAGGCAAGCGTAACATTTAAAACAGGAGGGGCGATAAAGCACGTTTTGGCTGCGACGAAAGCCCTGTTTTGACAGTGTGTTGTTCAACTTTTGCGCCTCTTTGCCCTGAAGCGCGGTTAACAGTTTACGTTCCATCCTCCCATCCAGATAGGGACAGGGTTGTGGGGTCGTCACATAAAATTGGTGCGCTATCGGAAGAGTATGGCGCATAAGTTGTTCAACTGCGGTAAGGATTTTGATTAGGTTTCAAAGACATCCTAGCAAATCCGACACCCTCTGCCAAGCCGTGAGCCATGCAATGCCTATAGGCCGTAAATCTGAAGCCACAGCGCACTTCCACCCGTAGGATGTCTTAAAGAGGGGGGTGAGCCGGGCAGATGCTTGACCACGACATTTCTCCACTGCATCAATGGTGCATGACCGGACCGAACCAGATATTCACTGCGCGCCTCTGCCGCGCTCCGCTTGTTTATGATGCAGGCATTGTTTCTGAAATTTGCACACAATTTGCCGATCTGCCTGTTGAGGTGCGGGATCTCCTAGCTACGACTGCCGGATGCAGTCCTTTCTTGCGTGATCTGATGTTGCGGGAGGGCGACTGGTTAAGGCAATCTTTGGCGGATGTGCCAGAGGCGGTGATTGACAGACTGCTGGTCAATTTGGTCGCGGCGGCGCCCGGAACGTTGGGTGATGCGTTGAGGCTGACAAAACGGCGGGTGGCACTGTTTACTGCGCTGTGTGATCTGGGCGGCGTCTGGGCGCTTGAAGAGGTAACTGGTACTTTGACCCGTTTGGCCGATCTTGCGGTCGACCTGTCAGTTAAGACTGGCGTGGCAGAGGAAATCCGTCGTGGCCGTCTGCCAGGCGCCACTCCAGACGACATTGCCAACGCAGGTGGGATGTTGGTTTTGGCTATGGGAAAGATGGGGGCTGGGGAGCTGAACTATTCCTCGGATATCGATCTTGTCTGCCTCTTTGACGAGACGCGCTATAAGGGTGTCGAACACGAGGCGCGTGCTTCTTTCGTCCGCGTGACGCGGCGCATGACGGCACTTTTGTCTGATCTGACGGCGAGTGGTTATGTCTTTCGCACTGATTTGCGGCTGCGCCCCGATGCCGCAGTGACGCCCGTCTGTATGTCAATGGCGGCTGCGGAATCTTATTATGAAGGCGTGGGACGTACATGGGAACGTGCCGCCTATATCAAAGCGCGTCCCTGTGCTGGCGATTTGGCGGCGGGTGAACGTTTCCTAAAGACGCTGGTGCCTTTTGTTTGGCGCAAGCATTTGGATTTCGCCGCAATCCAGGACGCACATGACATGCGCCTGCGCATCCGCGAGCACCGTCAGCTCAACCGTGCCTTGGCGGTAGAGGGGCATGACCTGAAACTCGGTCAGGGGGGTATTCGCGAAATCGAATTCTTCACTCAAACCCGTCAGTTGATCTCCGGTGGCCGTGATGCCTCTCTTCGCAATCCTACCACAGTGGGTGGTTTGCGTGCGCTGGCGGCGCAGTGCTGGATCTCGAAGGATGTCTGCGAAGAACTGGTGATGCTCTATCGTGCTCATCGCGAAGTCGAGCACCGCTTGCAGATGGTTCATGACGCCCAGACTCATGTCTTGCCGAACACGGTTGAAGACGTTGCCCGCATTGCTGCTTTTTGCGGAGAGGAGGACACTGTTTTTCGTGCAGGGCTGCTTGATCGGTTGTTGCGTACCGACCGATTGACCGAGAGCTTCTTTACTCCTGATGTCACCGACGAGGCGATTCCTGATCTTTCGCCTACCGCACAAAGTATCGTAGAGGGTTGGTCTGCTTATCCTGCATTACGGTCCGACCGTGCGCAGCAGATATTCCGCCGCTTGCGCCCTGTCTTTTTGGGCCGTCTAAATCGTGCCACTAACCCCGATGAAGCTCTGATGTCACTTGATGGATTTCTGCGTGGCTTGCCTGCAGGTGTGCAGCTTTTTTCGCTGTTTGAGGCAAACCCTGCGCTTATCGATTTGATTATCGACATCGCTGCTACTTCGCCATCGCTCGCCCGCTATCTTTCACGCAACGCAAGTGTCCTCGACGGGGTGATCGGTGGGTCGTTCTTTGCGCCTTGGCCGGGTGTTGCCGCGCTGACCGTCGATGGCTCGGCGCGGATGGCGGATGCGAAGGATTACGAGGCTAAACTTGATTCTGCTCGCCGTTGGATGAAGGAATGGCATTTCCGTGTTGGCGTGCACCACCTGCGTGGGTTGATTGACGGTTCTGAGGCTGGAAAAATGTATGCCGATCTGGCCGAGGCGGTGATCGCGGCGCTTTGGCCGGTCGTCGTGGCTGAGATGTCACGTAAGCACGGACCTTTGCCAGGGCAGGGGGCGGTAGTTTTAGGTATGGGTAGTCTTGGCGCGGCGCGACTAAATGCAGGCTCGGACCTTGACCTCATTGTGATCTATGATGGGGCAGGGGTTGAGGAGTCGGATGGCCCGCGCCCGTTAGCACTGCGTTCTTATTACGCTAGACTCACGCAGGCGCTTGTGACCGCACTGACCGTACCGATGGCTGAGGGTAAACTTTATGACATTGATATGCGCCTGCGCCCTAGCGGGCGGCAAGGTCCAGTGGCAACGGCACTGGAAAGCTTTCGTAGCTATCATGAGACAGAAGCTTGGACTTGGGAACACCTTGCCATGACCCGTGCGCGTCCTCTTGCGGGTCAGATGTCGTTGCGTGTCAAAATTGAGAATTTCCGCCGCGAGTTGATGGCCACCAAGGGGCAGGGGCCCGCAGTTCGTGCTGATGTTGCTTCTATGCGGGCTAGGTTGCAAGTGGCAAAGCCTGCAAAAGGGTCGTGGGACGCCAAGAATGGGTCAGGGAGGTTGATGGATATTGAACTCATGGCGGAAACGTTGGCGCTGATGACCGCCAGTCCGACTTGCGGGGTCGAGGCGCAGCTTCGTGCGGGTAGAAAGGCGGCTATTTTATCGGATTACGATCAGTCGGTGCTGACCGAAGCCTATAGGCTTTTCTGGCGGGTTCACGCCGCTACAAGGCTGATCACCGAAGACGTTGTTGATCCAACGACCCTTGGCGAAGGTGCGCGGGCCTTTATCCTGCGCGAAACGGGGAGCGCTGATGTAGATACGCTTACGAAAGCGCTTGATGCAGCGGCGGTGCAGACAGCGGTGGTGATTGCGGCGCAACTTGGCGGAGGGACAGATGGGGAGATGTACGATGCGGATTGAAGAAGCAGACCCCAAAGGCATGGTGCGCGAAAGCTACCGAATTGAGGGGATCAGTTTGGGTGAGTGCAAGTCGATCTTTATCGACTGGGCGCTGAGCCTACCCGTCAATGCGTCTATGAAGGACGCACTGCGGGTGTTGCTCGTGCATTACGCTCTTAATGCCCCTGACCATCCAATGAGCGGTGTAATGAAGGACGGGCTGCTTGCCCCCGACAACCCTAAGCGTAAGGGTGGTCGTGCGGCACGTTTTAGGCAGGGTTAATTTTTCTGATGTAAAAAACTAAAAATTAGTCTTACATTCATTAGTATAGCACAGCGCCCACCGTCGAAATTTGCGTCGGATCTTGCCGCATTTCCTGTATCAGAAAATGCTATAGCGCAGGCGTTTTGCCTCGGTTGCTAACTTATTGATCGCTGTCCAGTTTTTCGAAATTATCGCTTCTCTCGGTGCAACCCATGAACCGCCTACGCAGAGGGTGTTTTCCAATGACAAGTAATCGCTCGCATTCTTTAGGTTGATCCCGCCCGTAGGGCAGAATTTAACCTGCGGGATCGGTGAGCCAATTGATTTCAGAAAGGTCACTCCTCCTGATTGCTCGGCGGGAAAGAATTTTTGCACCGTATAGCCACGCTCCAGAAGTGCCATGATTTCGGAAGTCGTCGCTGCACCTGGCAAGAGCGGCAAACCTTCGTCCTCGCAGGCG
>JADZAO010000118.1 GCA_020852535.1 Paracoccaceae bacterium
GATAGCGGTTCGGAAAAGGCCTTTATTATATTTACCCCGTTTTGGGCTGTGTGAGCGCTGCTCACATGAGGATCAGCCCGTCCGTTTAGGTAAGTTCACACCAGAAGGCGTCATTCTACTTGGTCTGACACGAGCGCTTGCCTATAAACATCCACGCCACACCCAAGGTTGCAAACCACACCGGTGTGATCAGCAGCGCATTTAGCGTGTCAGCCCGCTGTGTCAGCGCCCAGATCAGAAAGGCAAAGAACCCCAGCACAGCCCAGCACATCGGTACACCCCCCGGCATCTTAAACGTCGACGCCGCATGCAGATCAGGCCGCTTCTTGCGATAGGCAATGTAGCTCACAAGGATCATCGTCCAGACGAACATGGACAGAAGTGCCGCGATGGTGGAGAACAACGTAAAGGCCGCCAGTACAGTTTCTCCTGAAAACAGCAAGACAAGAGACGACAGCAGGAAGATGCAAGAAAACACCAGCGCGTTTACCGGAACGTGGCGGTGGCTCAGCTTACCCAGTAGGGCAGGGGCATCCCCTTTCTTTGACAGGCCATAGACCATGCGCGAGGTGGAATAGATGCCCGAGTTGGCTGAAGATGCGGCAGAGGTCAGCACCACGAAGTTGACGACTGACGCTGCGATCCCTAGACCGGCCAACGCAAACATCGACACAAAGGGGCTCTGGCCTGGGATCATCTCGTGCCACGGAGTGACCATCATGATTGCCGCCAGCGCACAGATGTAAAACAGCATGACGCGGATCGGAATGGCACGGATAGCCCGCGGCAGGGTTTGTTCGGGGTCCTTTGCCTCAGCAGCAGTGGTGCCGACAAGCTCAATCCCGTTAAAGGCAAAGACGGCGATCTGGAAGCCCGCGATAAAGCCCACGAAGCCTGTTGGGAATAAGTTGCCGTCATTCCACAAGTTTGAGACCTGCGCCACAGCCCCGTTCGGCGCGACAAAGCCCTGTGCGACCATGGTAATGCCTACGACGACCAGTGCCACGATGGCGACGATCTTGATGGTGGCAAACCAAAACTCCATTTCGCCAAAGGCCTTTACCGAAGGAAGGTTCAGCACCAGTAGAAGCGTGATGGTTGCCAGTGCTGGAATCCATGGCGCAAGGGTGGGCCACCAGAACGAGAAATAGCCCGCGATGGCTACGATGTCGGCCACGCTCGCCACGATCCAGCAGAGCCAGTAGCTCCAGCCCACAAAGAACCCTGCCCAAGGACCGATCAGGTCGGACGCAAAATCGGCAAAAGATTTGTACTGCAGGTTTGATAAGAGCAGCTCGCCCATCGCCCGCATCACAAAATACAAAAAGAACCCGATGGTCGCATAGACGAGGATCACCGACGGACCGGCCAGCGAGATCGTTTTGCCTGACCCCATGAAAAGCCCCGTGCCAATAGCCCCGCCGATTGAGATCAGCTGGAGGTGTCTGTTGGTCAGTTTCCGCTTCAGACGGTCGCTGTCATCCGTTGTTTGGGTATCTTGGCAACCGCAGCACTTTGCAGTGGTCATTTCCTGTATCTCCTCTCTTGTTTTATAGCCTTCGGCACTTTGATAACGCAGATACCTACTATGCTTTGCGACATGATGGTCTTGTTTTGTGTCTGAGGTCGCTTTCTTGAAGGCCCATAGAAGGAATATGGGCCGAGTTAGTGAGCGAGGGCGATCTGTAAAGTGCACGTCGGAAATAGGATTGGTTCTTGGTTCTTACTCTAGATGGGACTAACATAAGGCTACTTTGGTCTTTTTGTCTTTCATAGTGTAAAATGTAGTGTGAGTTTTTACTATTATTTTACGATTATATAGCGCGGCAATCGTCTCATTTTTAATGCTGCGCGAGGGTGGGATTTATCTGTCCAGTTTCTGCTTTAGGATGGGCATGATGTTGCCTATGCCCATGTTTGTGCGATCCTTGTCTTATGCCTAGAGCCACTTTGTGGCGTGTCCTTGGAACTTTTTGACGATGTGTTGGTCAAGTCATTTGTGCCTCACGCTCTGGTCGTAATTCTTGATCTAAGTGTTTTCTTGCGGCTGTCCGAGTTAGATGTGCTGAATTATGTTTTTATGTTTCTTGGCCCATATCAAAGGTACGCCACCAAATTATATTCCGAGCTTGTCGAGTTTTGGGTCAATCTGGCGTATGAGCCCGTGTTGATTGTTGCCTTTCTCTTATATGTTTGGGCTTTCATATGGGTTTTTGATCCGCGGGCACACAATATCTCCTGCGCTTGCATCCTGAATGTCTTTCTGTATAAGGTCACATCCTTGTCGCGTTACCACGAACCGGCGCAATCTCTCGTGGACGGGCGGCGGCAAGGTTAAATGCCTGTCCTATGAAATGCGCCTTGCATGAACTGGAGCATACATGCCGCTTTATGAGCATGTTTTTATTGCGCGTCAGGACTTGTCCAACACGCAAGCCGAAGGCCTCATTGAACATTTTTCGACTGTCCTTTCAGACAACGGCGGTAAAGTCGTTGAACATGAGTACTGGGGCGTCAAAACAATGGCCTACAAGATTAACAAAAACCGCAAGGGCCACTATGCCTTCTTGAAGTCAGATGCTCCTGCGTCGGCCGTTCAAGAAATGGAGCGCCTGATGCGCCTGCATGATGATGTGATGCGCGTTTTGACCATCAAAGTCGATGTTCACGCAGAAAGCCCGTCGGTGCAGATGCAAAAGCGTGATGACCGCGAACGCGGTGATCGTTTCGAAGGCGGTTTTGGCGGTGGCGAACGTCGCGAGCGCGGCTTTGGCGACCGTCCTGACCGTGGCGACCGTTCGTTGGACGATCGTGGCGGATTTCGTCGTTGATCGGGTAGAAAAGGACAAACCATTGTGAATAAACCGTTTTTCCGCCGCCGCAAGGTCTGCCCGTTCTCGGGTGATAACGCGCCTGTAATCGATTATAAGGACGTCCGGCTTTTGCAGCGCCACCTATCAGAGCGCGGTAAGATCGTTCCCTCCCGCATCACCGCAGTCTCGGCAAAAAAACAGCGCGAATTGGCCCAGGCCATCAAACGCGCCCGTTTTCTTGCCTTGCTGCCCTACGCTGTGAAGTAAGAAGAGACCCAAATGCAAGTCATCCTCCTCCAGCGCGTGGCCAAGCTTGGTCAAATGGGTGAAGTCGTCAATGTAAAGGACGGCTACGCACGCAACTTCCTGCTACCGCAGGGCAAAGCGCTTCGCGCGAATGATGGAAACATCAAATCCTTCGAAGCCAAGAAAGCCCAGTTGGAAGCCCAGAACCTTGAAACCAAGAAAGAAGCTGAATCGGTGGGCGCCAAGCTCGACGGTCAAGTCTTCGTGGTGATTCGTTCCGCTTCTGATGCAGGTGCGCTCTACGGTTCTGTTACCACCCGTGATGCCGCAGAAGCCGCAACCGAAGCAGGCTTTAGCCTAAATCGTACGCAAGTTGTCCTTGATCGTCCGATCAAGGATCTCGGTCTGCACAGTATCTCGGTCGTGTTGCACCCAGAAGTGATGGTCAAAGTCACGCTGAACGTCGCCCGTTCGCCGGAAGAAGCCGAATTGCAAGCCGCTGGAAAGTCAATCCAAGTGCTTGCTGCTGAAGCCGAATCCGCCGCCGATTTTGAAATCGCGGAACTCTTTGACGATATGGGCTCTGCCGCCGGTGACGATTTTTGATCGTCCCTGCCGTTTAGGTAAAACTATTGAAAGCCGCGTGAAGTAATTCGCGCGGCTTTCTTCATGCTGTCATCCCCCGAAATTTTTTGAAAATTTACAATTTTTCGGCATTAGCCAGTCGAAGATGCGGGCCTTGAATAGGCTATGATCGAAAAGACCATCACCAAAGTCCTTTGTTATGCACCAAGCCCTAAAAGAAGAACTTGCAGCTAGCTTATTATTCAACGCTCTTGCAGATTTATAATCACAACAACCATGGACCTGATGGATGCTTTGGGTGACGTTTGCCGCCCTTATGGCCAATGTTTATATAGCTCTTCGAGCTAGCTTGCTAAACGCCTCTGCCCTAGCGCCAGTTAATTTTTAAAATAACCATGAAAAAGGCCGCCTTTTGGCGGCCTTTTCCTAAGGAATTTACTTCTAAATCAGCAGGAGTAGTACATCTGATACTCGACCGGATGCGGGGTGTGCTCGAAGGCGTAGACCTCTTCCCATTTAAGAGCAATGTAGCTCTCAAGCTGACTTTTTTCGAAGACACCACCGGCAAGCAGGAAAGCGTGGTCTTTTTCCAGCTCTTCCAACGCCTCGCGGAGCGAACCACAGACAGTCGGGATCTCGGCCAGTTCTTCCGGCGGTAGATCATAGAGATCCTTGTCAGAGGCAGGGCCAGGGTGGATCTTATTTTTGATGCCGTCAAGGCCAGCCATCATAAGCGCCGCAAAGGCCAGATAAGGATTGGCTGACGGATCTGGGAAGCGGGCTTCGACGCGCTTGGCTTTGGGCGATTCCGTCCACGGAATACGAACGCAACCCGAACGGTTGCGGGCAGAATACGCACGCAGAACCGGTGCTTCGAAACCAGGGATTAGACGCTTGTAGCTGTTGGTCGATGGGTTAGTGATGGCGTTGAGCGCCTTGGCGTGCTTGAGAATGCCGCCGATGAAGTAGAGCGCTTCCATCGACAGATCTGCATATTGATCGCCAGCAAAGAGCGGTTTTCCATCCTTCCAGATCGACATGTTTACGTGCATCCCCGAGCCGTTATCACCCTTCATAGGCTTGGGCATGAAGGTCACGGTCTTGCCATAAGCCGCCGCAACGTTGTGGATGACGTATTTGTATTTTTGGATGTTGTCGGCCTGTTCAACAAGGCCGCCAAAGACCATGCCAAGCTCATGCTGGCAGGTCGCTACTTCGTGGTGGTGCTTGTCAACCTTGATGCCCATACGCTTCATGGTCGAGAGCATCTCGCCGCGTAGGTCTTGGGCCTCGTCGATCGGGTTGACCGGGAAATAGCCTCCCTTGTAGCCAGCGCGATGAGCGAGGTTGCCACCTTCAAACTCGGCATCAGTATTCCACGCCGCTGCTTCCGCGTCGATCTGATAGGATACCTTGTTTGGCGCAACCGAGTAGCGGACGTCGTCGAAGATAAAAAACTCTGCTTCGGGGCCGAAGTAGGCGGTGTCGCCCACGCCTGATGATTTAAGGTAGGCCTCGGCTTTTAGCGCGATTTGACGCGGGCAGCTACTATAGGCTTCGCCCGTGTCAGGCTCGACTACGTTGCAATGTACGCATAAGGTCTTTTCTGCATAAAAAGGGTCTATATAAACCGACGTGGCATCAAGCATTAGCTTCATGTCGGATTGGTCGATCGACTTCCAGCCAGCGATTGATGAGCCGTCGAACATGAAGCCTTCTTCGAATAAGTCTTCGTCGACGAGATCAGCAATCAGCGTGACGTGCTGGAGTTTGCCTTTAGGGTCGGTGAAGCGGATGTCGAGATATTCGACTTCCTCGTCCTTCATCAGTTTCAGAGCATTTGCTACTGCGCTCATCATGATGCC
>JADZAO010000119.1 GCA_020852535.1 Paracoccaceae bacterium
CTTTTCACAAAGCGGGTCAATATATGGTTCAACCTTAATTCCTTTGCGTATGCTGTCTGTATTAGATGTGCATTACACTTTTTTCATCGGCATCCCGTTTCAGAGGGATAAAATCAATAATTTACGCGCAAATATTCTTGATTTTTGCAATTTCAGTGCTCATATCATCCTTGCGACGTTAACTCTACTCGACTTCTGTCTACCGGTTTACCGGCGCCAGCATCGACCAAGCTGACGGAGCCAGGCCGCCGCACAGTGCGGGCGGCGTTCTTCGACAGGAGACTTCACGATGGCCAAGGGCACCGTGAAATGGTTCAATGAAACCAAAGGCTACGGCTTCATCGCCCCCGAAGGTGGCAAGAAAGACATATTCGTCCACATCACCGCGCTTGAGCGCGCCGGTCTGCGCAGCCTCCAAGATGGTCAGGCCGTAACCTTCGACATCGAAGCCGGTCGTGACGGTCGCGAATCGGCGACGAACCTCTCGCTCGCCTAATTTTGTTAACGCACAGATTGTAAGGGGCGCGACCAAAAGGTCGCGCCCCTTACCCTTCCTGTAGCCAGAACACGAGCTTCAAAAGGTCCGGCACACCACGCTGAGCCCCATAAATCGACTATTTTATCTTGATCAACGCTGCGGCATAGGAATTCATCCGCGCGACAAATTTCATTTATCCAAATGATATTAAAATACTTATCAATCAATGACCGGCGGGGCATTTACAACCACATGTCCCGCGCCTTCGATCACGGGCTCACACCGGCCAGACCGACATCCAACCCGCCCCCAGCCCTTATTTACTAGGCTCCGACATAAGTGGTGCCTGCCCGCGCTACTCCGGCCAGACCTCCAACGAAGCTAAGGTCTACAGGGCGCAGAAAATCAACACAGTATTTAACAAGGATTGCATGATATCCCAAACAGAACGAACGCAATCGTCGACCCGTTTGATCATGCCATAGTCTTCAGCGACGGCGCGAGCGGATCATGCCTATGATATCATAAACTTGATCCATAATAGGCCGCGCCAGTGCATCGGCGCGATCGGCCCCTTCACCAAGGATGCGATCAATCTCGGCCTGATCCTGCATCAATCGCTTCATCTCCAGCGTAATCGGTTCAAGCGTGGCCACCGCCAGATCAGCCAGCGCAGACTTAAAAGTGCCAAATTGCGCACCCGCGTAATCCTTGATCACCCGCTCTGCCGTCTGGCCCGCAAGAGCAGCGTAGATATTCACAAGATTCTTCGCCTCTAGCCGATCTTTTAATGCATTAAGGTTGTCCGGCAATGGTTCAGGATCCGTCTTAGCCTTGCGGATTTTCTTAGCAATGGTGTCAGGATCATCTGTGAGGTTAATGCGCGATTGGTCGGAGGGGTCGGATTTCGACATCTTCTTAGTGCCGTCCCGAAGCGACATCACGCGTGTGGCCACACCTTCAATCACGGGTTCCACCACAGGGAAGAACTCGACCCCATAGTCGTTATTAAACTTAATCGCAATATCGCGACAGAGTTCGAGGTGCTGCTTCTGATCGTCACCCACTGGAACATGCGTGGACTTATAGGCCAGAATGTCGGCTGCCATCAGCGATGGATAGGCAAAAAGGCCCAGCGAGACATTTTCAGAATTCTTGCCCGCTTTATCCTTGAACTGGGTCATACGTGACATCCAGCCCATTCTGACGATGCAGTTGAATATCCAGCCAAGCTCAACATGGGCAGTAACTTGAGACTGGTTGAACAGGATCGATCTCTTGGGGTCGATACCTGCAGCGATAAAGGCCGCGGCGCCCTCACGCGTTTGCTGGCGCAGTTTTTCGGGGTCTTGCCAGACGGTAATTGCATGCATATCGACCATACAGTAGATTGTCTCAATGCCCTCTTCCTGTTTTTCCACAAAACGCTTCAGCGCACCAAGATAGTTACCCAGCGTCAGTCCACCCGAAGGTTGGATGCCCGAAAAGATGCGAGTCGGGAATGAACCTGCGGACATGTGAAGTGCCTCATCTGGAAACTCTACGACTTTCCGCTTATCTCTGGAGGCACAAGGCGTCAATCAAAGGCGCAAAAGGACAAGGCCGATAATGGACGACCGCAATACCACGCCACTAAACCCGCTTCCGCCTATTGTATGGGTATTAGCACTACCAATTATCGCTATGGAGATGGTACTTGGCCTCGGTTCCAGCGGCCTTGCGGGCGGAATGGAGGGAGCAAATTGGCGCTTACAGGCGATTGAGCGCTTCGCCTTTTCACCCGACCTGATACGGATGATGATCGAGCACAACGAATACTCGTGGGAGCATCTGATACGACTAGTAAGCTATCCACTGGTTCACGCAACCACGACTCATTCTATCTTTGCGCTGACAATCTTACTCGCACTGGGAAAGATGACTGGCGAGATTTTTCGCTGGTGGGCAGTAGTGTTGGTATTCTTCAGTGCTGCCCTCGCGGGCGCACTAGCATTTAGTGCAGTACCTTGGACTCATACACCGCTAATGGGGGCCTATCCGCCGGTTTACGGTTTAATAGGAAGCTTCACATTTTTGATGTGGTTTGGATTGGCCGCAGCAGGAGAAAACCGTTACCACGCCTTTTCAATGATCGGCTTTTTGCTTGGTGTGCAGCTTCTGTTTGAGGTGCTATTTGGCGGTAGATCAGAATGGATTGCCGATCTAGCGGGATTTACGGTCGGCTTCACACTATCCTTCGTGGTCAGTCCAAGTGGTTGGGCCAAGATAATCGCGATAATCCGTCAACGCTGACGGCGCAGCAATTCCAAGTCCGACAGGCGGAAGGCTCCAAGGGCAAAGCCCGCCAAACCATAAGTTGCCATACCCGCTACGATAACACCTGCAAGAGCGGCATAACGCCAGCCATGCAGCGTCATCGCATCAGCAAACAGCATATCACCCACCCAGAGAACACCGCCCATCACGAGAGACGCACCGATAATGCGAAACAGGCGCTGGCGCATTCGAACGTCAAAATGTGCTTCTGGCCCCATCGACTGCGCCCCACGCCAAAGTTGCCAGACCATGACCCAGCCCGCCAGCGTGGTAGCAAGAGCTGCGGCAACAAAACCTATCAGCGGCATCAAGACGACTGCGATAACCACGTTCACGAGCATCGACACGAGGGCATAATTAAAGGGCGCACAGGTATTCTCACGAGCGTAGTAAAGTGGCTGGAATACCTTTTGCAGCACAAAAGCGGGCAAGCCCACACCATAAATTGCCAGCGCAAGCGCGGTCATTCGAGCATCCTCAGCTCCGAAAGCACCACGCTGGTAAAGTACAGTTGTCAAGGGAATCGCCATAACGACTAGCGCCACGGCAGCAGGGATCGTCAAAAGTAAAGCGAATTCCGCGCCACGGTTAAAACTAGCACGCCCGCCCTCGACATCGCCCGCCCGCAAGCGGCGCGACAGGTCGGGCAGCAACACGGTACCGATAGCAATGCCCACCACGCCGAGCGGCAATTGATAAAGCCTATCAGCATAGACCAACCACGACACTGCACCTTCGGTGTAACTGGCCACCTGACGGCCCACGAGGAGGTTTATCTGCACAACGCCCCCCGCCAACACGGCAGGCGCTGCAATTGCAGTAAGTCGCTTCAACTCGGGCGTCATCTTCGGCCAACTCGGGTGGAAACGAAACCCAATTCGATGCGCGGCAACCCATGTGAAAGCTAGCTGCGCGATGCCGGTTATCGGCACCGTCCATGCCAGCGTAAGACCCATGCCCCACCCTGCCCAAGACGCAATCAGCATAGCAATAATGAAAATGAAGTTCATCAGCACCGGCACAAAGCCTGCCTCGGTGAAATGGCTGTAGGCGTTCAACACGCCCGAAAGAAGCGCAACGAGAGAAATAAATAGAATATAGGAAAAGCAGATTTGCCCAAAGGTCACCGCCATATCGAACCGCGCATCTCCCGCAAAACCGGATGCCATCGCCCAGACCAGCCAAGGCATCGCCAACGTGCCGATGACAGAAAATATAATCAAGATAACGGCCAAACCATTAAAGACGTCGCTAACAAAACCTTTGGCACCCTCACCCGCTTCAAGCTTTTTGGAAAACATCGGCACGAAGGCCATGTTGAACGCACCCTCGGCGAAGAAGCGGCGGAACATGTTTGGAAGCGAGAAGGCAACGTTGAAGGCATCGGCAACTGGCCCCGCGCCTAAATAGGCCGCCATCATCACATCACGAGCAAAGCCCGCACCGCGCGACAACAGCGTCCACCCACCCACAGTCAGGATAGAACGGATCAAACGGATCGGTTGCATTATGTTTGAGCCCGTTCGGCGCCCTCGGCGATTGCCTGACGCAACTTCCTTTCCAGTGCTTCCTGCCGCATTTTTTGGTGCAGCTTCAAGCCGAACATATCTTTCACGTAAAAACTGTCGACCACCTGTGCGCCGAAAGTCGCAATCACGGCGCTTGCGATATAGATATTGTTTGCGGCAAGCGTACGAGTCAGGTCGTAAAGCAGACCGGGACGGTCGCGGGTATCGACCTCAACGATAGTGTAAATGTCGGAGCCTTCATTGTCGAAGGTAATATGGGTCGGAAAGCGGAACTCGCGCTCACGTTTCTTAATCTTATCGCGGTTCTTCAGCGCCTCACGGGCCGACACCTCTCCCTTCAGAGTCTTGTGGATCATCTGGCTCAAGCGAGGCAGACGCGACACCTCATAGGGTTTACCCTCAGTGTCCTGCACCCAAAACACCGCCGTAGCATAGCCATCCTTCGACGTATAAGTACGTGCGTCGATCACATTTGCCCCGACCAGCGCCAGCGCTCCCGCGAGCCGCGAAAAAATGCCCGGATGGTCGGCTAGCGCGAATGAAGCGCGGGTGGCATCGCGGTCAAGATCAGGATGCAAATCGATGCGAATTTCATCATCACGCAGACCCGACAGCAGGCGGGCAAAGAGTACATGACTGGCTGTCGGAAACCCTTGCCAATAGGGCGGATAATGCCGACCACATTCGGCCTGCAACGCCTCTGGTGTCCAGTCCGGCATCTCTACGACAAATGCCCGCTTAGCCTCGTCCTCGCGCTTTTCCCTGTTGAGATTTTCAAGCCCACCTTCCAGCGCATCAGCAGATTTCTGATAAAGTTGCTGCAGCAACATGGCTTTCCAATTATTCCACGTACCGGGCCCCACACTGCAAATGTCACAAACAGTCAGCGCGGTCAAAAGGTCGAGCCGCTTACTCGACTTCACCGCTTTAGCAAAATCACGCACAGTACGCGGGTCACCAATATCACGTTTCTGCGCCGTGTCCGACATGAGAAGGTGATAGCGCACCAACCATTCAACCGTTTCTGTTTCCTCAACGGTCAAACCAAGGCGTGCACAGACGCGACGAGCGATTTGCGCTCCAATGATTGAATGATCTTCAGGGCGGCCCTTACCAATATCATGCAGCAGTAGAGCGACATAAAGCACCTTACGGTTCACGCCCTCCTTCAAAATTCCCGAGACTAGGGGTAATTTCTCGATCAACTCGCCACGTTCAATCTGAGCGAGGATACTGATGCATTGAATAATATGTTCGTCGACCGTGTAGTGATGGTAGACATTAAACTGCATCATCGCAACGATAGGTTCAAATTCAGGAATAAAGGCCGAAAGCACCTTAAGCTCGTTCATTCGCCGCAGCGAACGTTCGGGGTTACCGTGTTCCAACATAAGGTTTATGAAAATCTGCACAGCCTCAGGATTGTTGCGCATCTCGTCGTCGATCATGTGCAGGTTTGCAGCGATCAGACGCATGACGTTAGGATGCAGCAAGTATCCGGTACGAAGTGCTTCCTCGAACACGCGCAACAGATTCAGCTTATCAGACAAGAAGACGGCGGGATCGACCGCGTCAATCCGACCCTGCACCAGTTTCAGCCCTGCCCGCAAACGTTTGATGCGTTTAAACATGCCTAAA
>JADZAO010000120.1 GCA_020852535.1 Paracoccaceae bacterium
CCGAAAATGTACAAAGATATCTAGCACCACCAGACCTGTCATATTGTTTTCTCTTGCACACACACGCAGAGGCACTCCACCAAAATGACGGGAAATTTCAATAAAATCATAAAAATACGACGCTAGCCAAACAACGGAATACCAAAACGATCAAAAGTTTCCAAAAGCCACAAGCTGACATCGGTAAAAGTGCCCGTCAACAGCGCCAAACCCACGGCCAGCAACAACACGCCCATAACCTGCTCGATCACCTTCACATACCGCTTCAACCGCGCCATCACGCCCACCGCCCGCTCAATAAAGAGCGCGGCCAGCAAGAATGGTAAACCTAAACCAACAGCATAAACCGCCAACAACACCGTCCCCCGAGACAATGACCCTTCCTGCGCCGCCAATGACAAGATCGCGCCCAGTTGCGGCCCGATGCAAGGCGTCCAGCCAAAGGCAAATACTAGCCCCAGAACATATGCCCCCAACGCTGATCCGCCCCTGTCGCCCGCATTCAGCCGCGCCTCACGATCTAGCAGAGATATGCGCAGCGCCCCCAAAAAATGCAGCCCAAAGACAATCACGACCACACCCGACAGGCGCGAAAACCACAATCGGTTCTGCAAGAAGAACAACCCTAGAGCCGAAGCTGCAAAACCCAACAGTAAAAAAACCGTCGAAAGACCCAACACAAAAAACAGCGCAGGCAAGACCACCCGCCGCCGCGCTGCGCCCTTAATGTCGCCCATGCTAATCCCGCCCATATAAGCCAGATAGGGCGGCACAATGGGCAGCACACAAGGCGACAAAAACGACAAAACCCCCGCCGCCAGCGCAATCAGCATGGCAGGCACAAGATCTGCATCGAAGATTTCAAATCCGAACATACCTATAACCTAGCTGCAAGACAGCCCGCCGTCACCTGTACGAATGTCACATTGCCGTAGCAAACCGCTCTATCCCGAATTATCTTAAAACTATGAGCGAAGAAATTCTCGACTGCATCGGCCTCCTCTGCCCGCTTCCGGTCCTACGCGCCCGCAAGCGCCTTCTATCACTTCCCATAGGCACGATCCTCGCCGTGCAAGCAAGCGACCCGATGGCTGCCATCGATCTTGCCCATTTCTGCGCCGAGACAGGCTACCATTTTCTCAACGCGACCGAAAACGAAGGCTACACTACCTACCGCATCCGCCGTAGCTAAATCGCCAACTCTCACCCGCGTAAAAGTTCACTCATCCTCTTCAATCAATCTTAGTATAAATACTCCGACGTGTTAAAAAGCACGGCTTATTAAAACCAAGCCGAACAAAAACACCCCACCAAACTCCCCATCGTCACCGCAAAAATGAAAATATTCAATCGCGCGCAATTTTACCAAGAAATCCACGCCTGCGCGGGGATGCGAGCAATACTAAAACACAAAAAAGCGGCAGGTTTCCCCGCCGCTTTTTTTCACGCGACCACCAAAACTTCAGCGACGACGCGACCACCAACCCTTCTTGTGCGATTTACCGCTGTCATCCGCCACGGCCGAAGGATCGGGCTCCAAGCCCGCCGCAGGGCCTCCAGCCAAGGCAGGATCGGCGGGGAAAATTTTAACAGAGGAAGTCGCTACTTCTTCCACAGGCACTACGACCAGAACCGCCTCGACCTCTTTGGTCTTTTTGCGTGACCGGCCAACAGGCTTTTTCAGCGGCACTTCTACCACAACTTCGTCCACGGGTTCGGCTGGCGCATCTGTCTTCTTAACTCTAGCACCACCTCGGGTACGAGTAAGCTTTTTGGGCGCTTCAGCCAAGGGAGATGCTTCAATCTCTTGAGTCACGGCCTCGCCAGGTGCGATACCAACAACCTCATTGTCAACTTCCTCCTCGTCGCCATCCGAACCTTCTGTGATCCCCTGCGCATCCGGGCCCGTACCATTATCCTGACCCCTACGACGACGCCGACGCCGACGCTTCTTCTTGCCGTTGCCATTATTACTAGCGCCCTCGGCCGCTGAAACCTTAAGTTCCGCCCCAAGCTCGCCCTCAGTCTCCTCGACTTCGACCTCGTCCAGATCCTCCAGCGAAAGATCATCGTCCTCGTCGACAGGAGCGCCCATCAATCCGGCATGACCCGAAATCACGCTCAACGGCTCCGACACAACACGCGTCGCAGTCTTGAACTTCTCAATCACATAATCAGGGCTAACCAGCGCCGGATCGCATTCGATCCGCACCGACATGCCATAACGCATCTCAATCAACGCGATATGTTCACGCTTTTGGTTGATTAAGAAATTTACAATCCCAATAGGCGCCCGCAGCAGCACCTCTTTACTGCGCTTACGCGTGCCTTCTTCTTCCAGCGCCCGCAACACTTGCAGACCAAGCGAATAATCTGACCTAATCAAACCTGTACCGTGGCAATGACTGCACGGCTGGGTGGTGCTTTCCAGCATCCCCGGACGCAAGCGTTGACGGCTCATTTCCATCAAACCAAAACCGGAAATCCGACCCACCTGAATCCGCGCTCGATCCGTTTTCAGCTTGTCCTTCAGCCTTTTTTCGACCGCCGTGTTATTCCGCCGCTCTTCCATGTCGATAAAATCGATGACAATCAGACCGGCAAGGTCACGCAAACGCAACTGTCGCGCCACTTCTTCCGCCGCTTCAAGGTTAGTCTTCAAAGCGGTATCTTCAACAGATCCCTCTTTCGTCGCTCGCCCAGAATTCACGTCAATGGCAACCAGTGCCTCCGTAATCCCGATGACAATATAGCCACCCGATTTTAGCTGCACGACAGGATTAAACATGCCGCCAAGACAACTTTCGACTTGAAAGCGTGCAAACAGAGGCGTCACCTCGTCATAACGTTTTACCAGCCGCGCATGACTCGGCATGATCATCCGCATAAAGTCTTTGGCCGTACGATAACCCGCCTCACCCTCAACCAAAATCTCGTCAATCTCGCGGCTGTAAAGATCACGGATCGACCGCTTAATCAGATTACCTTCTTCATAAACAGCAGCCGGAGAAATAGACTTCAACGTCAACTCGCGGATTTGCTCCCACAGGCGCATCAGATATTCATAATCACGCTTAATCTCAGGCTTAGTGCGCTTGGCACCTGCCGTGCGAATAATCAAACCGGCACCTTCCGGTACCTTAATCTCCTGCGCGATCTCCTTGAGTTTTTTCCGATCACTGGCTTGAGTAATCTTGCGAGAAATCCCACCACCCCGCGCAGTATTTGGCATCAACACACAGTAGCGACCCGCAAGGCTCAAATAGGTGGTCAGCGCAGCGCCCTTATTGCCGCGTTCTTCCTTAACAACCTGCACCAGCATGATCTGCCGGACTTTAACCACTTCCTGAATCTTATAGCGCCGAGCACGCGGCTTTCTCGAAACACTAATCTCTTCGGCCACGTCCTCTTCTGCAATGGACTCAATCTCGTCATCAATCTCGCTGGCATGATCCATAGCACGGTAAGTTGCAGGCGCGGCATGATCGTTGTCATTCTCGTCACCAATGCTAGGGTCCTGCCCATGGTCCTGCACCCCCGCCTCAACCGACGGCTCTGACATAAGAAGCGCATCGGCCTCCGTTTCGTCGCCTAGATCAACGACATCCATGCCGCCTATGTCCGAAAATTTCACCGCATCACGGCCCAGCCCCTCAGGGCGCGAACGCGAAGTACGCGACCGGCTACGGCGGTTGTCTTCCTCCTCCTCTTCACGGTTCAGCGCCCGCTCTTCTTCCAGCAGCACCTTACGATCCGCGACAGGGATCTGATAGTAATCTGGATGAATCTCAGCAAAAGCAAGAAAACCGTGCCGGTTCCCGCCGTAATCGACAAAGGCCGCCTGTAAAGACGGCTCGACGCGCGTAACCTTAGCGAGATAGATGTTTCCGGCGAGTTGCCGCTTGTTTACCGTTTCAAAGTCGAATTCTTCGACTTTATTTCCGTCCACCACCACAACGCGGGTCTCTTCCGCATGGGTGGCATCGATGAGCATTTTCTTGGCCATAATGTTCCAATGCGCCCAGCGCCAACCAATCCAGCCCCGCAAAGCGGGAACCGTCATTGGCGTGGGAAGGGCGACGTGTTCTGGCGAGACGGCGCGCGGCGAAAGGTAGGGTCCTGACCTGTAGGCAGCCCTCTCCCTTCGTCATCAAAATCGCACGCGTCATCGCGGTTCTTTCTAGAACCCCTCACAGGGCCCTGCTGATAAAAGCCCGGTTCCATCAAACAATTGGGCGGGCAAACTAACGGCCTTGCGACCGATCCAACTATCCCTTCGCGGCGCAAGACGCGCGACGTGCAAAGGCTCAGAGAATTCCATTGCGGGACATAAACCCGCGTCTTCCAACCCTAGCGGAAAAGCAGCGGCAAACACAATGGGAGATTCGATCTCTGTGTCCCCCGCTTGTTCAATCCTCAAATTTCTTCGAAGAAATTTTCAAAAAAAATTGATACCGGTGCATGCAAAATAAATCGTTTTAAGGTATAAAAACAAAATAAAACTTGGCGCAGCTTTCAGCACCACCCCGCGACCCCCCCGATGTTTTGCGTCAAAATTCTGCAAATACACCCCTCAAACATAATCCCCGCGGCTCAGCCCATATTTTGCCATCTTCTCATTTAATGTCCGGCGCGGCAGGCACAGCTCATCCATAACCGCAACGATACTGCCCTTGTGACGCCGCATCGTATTGTCGATCAGCATCCGTTCAAAAGCTTCTACATATTCCTTCAAGGGCTTTCCTTCAGTGGTCATCGCAAGCCCCGTCGCCTCGTTATCCGCCATCAGCAATGACGCAATCGACCCCGAGCCGCGCCGATTTTGCAAAACCGCCCGCTCGGCAATATTGACCAACTGACGCACATTCCCCGGCCAAGGCGCCTGCAACAATTGCGCCGCCTCTTGCGCCGTCACTTGCGGCGCGTCACAACCATATTCTTCAGCAAATTGTTCAGACATACGCGTGAACAACGTCAGGATATCCTCGCCTCGCGACCGCAAGGGCGGGCACAAAATTGTCATCGCGCCAAGTCGGTAATAAAGATCCGATCGCAGCAAATCTTCCAGCGTCTTATGAGGCGCATGCTCGTTGCAGATCGCGATAATCCGCGTCTCAGGCGGCGTCCCTTGCTCATTGATCAAGGCAAGCAACCGCGCCTGCAACGGCTGGCTCATCGCCTCTATATCTTCCAAACACAGCGTCCCACCCCGCGCTTCTTCTACCAGCGGAATAATCCCTTCCTCCGAAGGCCCAAACAGCTTGGCCACCAGCTGGTCCTCGCTCCATGCTGCACAAGAAATCATCACAAACTTACGCCCCGCCCGCGGTCCCACCGCATGCAACGCATGGGCAACCAGTGTCTTGCCCGTCCCTGTCTCGCCATCAATCAACACATGGCTATCGGCTTGTCCCAGATCGAGGATATCTTCGCGCAACCGCTCCATCGCAGGCGAGCCACCGATCAGCTTTTTCATCAGCACCGATCCGTCCGATAACTCTTTGCGTAGTGCACGATTGTCCAACGTCAGCCGCCGAGTCTGAGTGGCCTTCTTAGCAAGCTCGGTCATCCAATCAGGGTTAAAGGGCTTTTCCAAAAAATCAAACGCCCCCACCCGCATCGCCTCGACCGCCATCGGCACATCGCCATGTCCAGTGATCAAAATAACTGGCAGTGCCGAATCTATACTCATCAAGCGCTTCAAAAACGCCATCCCATCCATCCCCGGCATCTTAATGTCGCTAACCACGACACCCGGGAATTCCGGCCCGATACTCTTGAGCGCATCCTCAGCGCTGGAATAAGTCTCCGTATCAAACCCAGACAGAGCCAGCCACTGGCTAATCGACTGACGCATATCCGCTTCATCATCGACGATCGCCACTTTCATTGTACGGGCCATTTCAGCTCCTTTTTATGTTCATTGTGCTGCATCGATTTTCTCGCCAATCAAAGGAAGCCGCATCTCAAAGACAGCCCCACCATTTTCAGCATTCCGTGCCGTCAATCGTCCGCCCAAATCAGTGACAATTCCCGAGCTGATTGCAAGACCAAGCCCCACACCCTCGCCAGGTTTCTTCGTCGTGTAAAAAGGCTCAAACAGATTATCAAGATCCGCGATCCCATGCCCGTTGTCACGTACTGTCAGCATAGCCACGTCACCCGAAGACCACAGAAGTTCGAACTGCGGATCAGCGCTGTCTCTAGTTGCATCCAGCGCATTTCGCAGCAGATTAATAATTACCTGCTCCAGCCTAATCCTGTCCGCCATCACCATAACGGGCTGGCGCGGCAAGGTGCGTATAATCTTTACAACCCGCAACTTGAGCTGTGGCTCCATCATCGACAACGCAGAAGACAAAGCCTGCCGCAGGTCGACCGGCTCAAAAGCCTCGCCCCCATTGCGGGCATAACTCTTCAGCTGCCGCGTGATTGCGCCCATCCGCTCAATAAGATCGTCAATCCGCTGGAACGAACTTAGCGCCTCTTCTGGCCGCTTACGCTGCAACAAAAGCCGCGCCCCCGCCAAATAAGTCTTCATCGCAGCAAGTGGCTGGTTCAACTCATGGCTCACCGACGCCGACATCTCACCCAAGGCTGCCAATTTTGACGATTGCGCCAAGGTCAACTCGGCCACTGCCAAATCCTTTTGCACTTTCTCACGCTGAGAGATTTCGCGCTGCAAACGCGCATTCAGCAGTCGCAATTCCGCTGATTCCCGCTGAAAACTAATCGTCTGCGACCACGCCTTACGCGACAGCGCGTAAAACGCCGCCGCCATCAGGATCGTAAAAACCATGGCCTCCAACGCAAGGATGCCGTTCACCCGCTCACGAACCGAATCATAGGCCGTGAATGTCATCATCCGCCAGCCGCGGAACGGCACCCGCGCCTCGGTCTTCATCACCGCCTCACCGCGCACATAAGTATCGGGCGGGTTTTGCGCCCAGTCCGCAGTCGCCTGCAAGGCACGGCCTAGCGCACTCCCCACATCCCGCGCGGCTAGGGCCTCGGCCATCGGCAAACCCCGCCAGCGTGGCTCGGTCGCAAGAATCACCGTACCCTCGCTATCCGTAACCAATACCGCGTCCTGCAGCGCCGACCATGCGCGCTCGTATTTCATAAGGTCAACCGCAACGACAATCACCCCCGCGGGCTTGCCATCCACCAAAACCGCCCGAGAATAGGTAAATTCAAACTCCACTCCATCCTGCTTTTGCACAGTAAAAACCGTATCCATCGTGCGCTGTGCATCAATAAAATAAGACGATCCACGATGTTTGATGCCCAAAAGGTTGCGGTTTGTTGCAGCCACCGTCAGCCCATCGGCATCCAAAAGCACGATTGACGCCACCCCGATCTCAGACTGCACCCGTATCAACTTTTCTGACGTGCCCAAGAAATTACCGCTCTTTAACGCATCAGCCAGCGCCGGATCACCAGAAAGCAACAGCGGCACGACCGAAGTGCGCTGTAACTCCGAAACCATGTTGCCAGAATAAAACGCCAACCGCAGTTCGGCCCTGTTTCGTGTCGTCTCAGTAAACCGCTCCGATAGCCAGCGGTTGGTGACCAAAACCACACCAAATGCCATCAGAACCAAAAGCACCACGGCTAGCTTCATACGCCACGAAATGCGTCGCCCAGTTTCGGCCTCGTCATGGATGTCTGCGTCTTGCATGATACCTATGTAGACGCAGCAGCCCGCCCGCTTCAAGCCGAAGCGGAACAACAGCGATCAGGCAAGCGCCAACCCGCCCAAAAGCGAGGCAAAAAGCGCAGCTCCGTCCGTGCTGCCATGGATCTTGTCCACCACCCGCTCAGGATGCGGCATCATCCCCAAAATACGACGATTCTGCGAAAGAACCCCTGCAATATCAGCCATCGACCCATTAGGGTTCTCTACATAGGTGAATGCAATACGATCCTCGTCTTGCAAAGACTTCAAACCGTCAGCGTCGATGGTAAAATTCCCATCATGATGCGCAATGGGAACCTGAATGACAGCCCCCTTGGCATAACCAGCCGTAAAAGCACTATCAACAGTTGCCACCTTCAGCATCAACATATTGCAGATAAACTTCAACCCCGCGTTGCGCATCAACGCACCAGGCAGCAACCCCATCTCGGTCAGCACCTGAAAGCCGTTACACACCCCCAAGACATAACCGCCCCGCCCCGCATGGGCCTTAATCGCCGCAGCAATAGGTGACTGCGCCGCAATCGCCCCACAGCGCAGATAATCCCCAAACGAAAACCCGCCCGGCACGCCAACAACATCCACGCCCACAGGCAGTACCGTTTCCTTATGCCAAACCCGCACCACATCAAACCCAGCCCGTTCAAAGCCAAGCGCAAGATCACGGTCACAATTAGACCCCGGAAAGGTGACGACGGCAGCTTTCATAGTCGCTCCTATATCAAACCGGATTTTCCGCCCCTTAGCGCAGATCATCCCCCGTTTCCAGCATCAAACCGGCCCCCACACACACCTCACGGCTTTTATACTCGCCCAAATATACTCAAAAGAAAGCGCACAACGGGAACAAAAGTCACCTCTAAAGGCTAAACTTGCGCCCTGTCACAACAAGCGCGTGCCCATAACGCGACCCAAACGCCTTGGAAAAGCTGTGCATCGCAATTATGGCCCTCAAAAGCCCCTGCAGCCCGTCCAGTCTAAAGATATTAATCTCAAACAAGACAACATCAAAATATCCATACTCCATGAGCTTAGCTAGACTAGGTCCCAGCATTTTAATGTACCAAGGACAAATCAGACCCGATCCCCCGCGCAATACGCGCAATCCCCTCACCAATCCTTGCTTGTGCAATCGACGAATAAGCCAAGCGATAGAAATTCCGCCGCTCCGCATCAGGCGCAAAAAACACCCGCCCCGGTTCGATCAGTACCCCGTCCGAACGCAACCGCAACGCAAGCGCCTCAGTATCCACGCCTTCGGGGGCCTCCATCCAGAACGACGACCCACCAAACCCGCCCTGACCCGCCACGGTTAAACCATGCTCGGCAATCGCCTCATCCATCGCTATCCGACGTTTTCTAAAGGCGACCTTCATTCGATTAACCAGCGCGTCATAATGGCCAAGCGACAAGAAATAGGCCGCTGTGCGCTGCATATGCCCCGGAGGATGCCGCAGCACCTGCACACGCAAAGCCCGCGCCTCGCGGATGAACCCCTCCGAGGCCACCAGCCAACCAAGGCGCAACCCCGGAAAGATCGATTTTGAAAACGATCCCACATGCACCACCCGCCCCTCAGCATCAAGCGATTTAAGCGAAGGCGACACCGGACGCAGAAAACTCATCTCAAACTCATAATCATCCTCTAGTACGATAAATCCCCGCTCCGATGCTGCCTTCAAAAGCGCATTACGCCGTTCCAAAGGCATGGTCGCATTGGTCGGGCAATGGTGACTTGCGGTCAAAAAAACCACATCAACACCAGTAGGCAAGGCCTCAGGCGGTAAACCATCAGCATCCACATCCACCGCTATGATCCGCGCGCCCGTCTGTGCAACCATCCCCCGAAAAGCCGGATAGCAGGGATTTTCCAGCGCCACCGTCTGTCCAGGCCGCAACAACACCTGCGCCGCCAGCCACAGCGCGTTCTGCGCCCCCATCGTGACCAGAACTTCCGAAGGCCGCGCCACAATCCCTCGCCGCGGCAAAATGTTGCGCAAGATATATTCAATCAGCATCGGATCATCCTGCTCGTAATAATCCGCCGTCAACGTCTCAAAATCGCGCCGCCCCAGCGCCTGCACCGCGCACAGCCGCCAGTTTTGATGGTCAAACAAACTCGCATCCACCTGACCATAGATAAACGGATAGGGATAGGCCCGCCAATCCTCAGGTCGGTCCAGCTTCGGCTGGCCCGAGAACCGCCCCCCCGTCACCGCCGCCCAGTCCACCCGCTCTTCGCGCCGCGCCACCGGAGAAAACACAGGCTGAACAGGAACCCCCTCGCTCACATAATAGCCCGATCGTCCCCGCGCTGTCAGATAATCAGAAGACACCAGTTCGGTATAGGCCAGCGTCACCGTAATCCGGCTCACTCCCAGATACATCGCCAACCCACGTGACGATGGCATCCGGTCCCCCGCACGAAACCGCCCCGACAATATGCCTTCCGAAACCATCTGTCGGATGCGCTGCTGCAAGGTTCCCGCCGCGACATGCGACAAAAAGAAACTCTCGACCGGTATAATCACTGGCCTGATCCCCCGCACAATCTGATCCTATCATCCGCCCCGCGACCGACAAAAACAAGTCCATCCCGCGACCTGCCCCGCAACAACCTCAACAAAACAAAATCTTCAAAGATTTGATCCTAAAAAAAGCAGCCCCTACATCGCGCAAGTAAACAACCATGTCACCCGCACAACCTTAGTCATACCCTCCTTCAGCCTTGCCAAGAGCTTAATGATCAAGGTAATGCTCCCCCAACCTGCTAAGGAATGCTCTGCCGCTTCATTTAGATGCCAAGAACTAGACAGGCTCACGACAGCAATCACCATCTAGAACGAACAGCGCTTGATCACACGATCACGTCAGGCGAGCTTATACCCAAAAGGCAATTCAATTGAGGAATGCTAAATGAAGAAAGCCGCCGCAGACACACAATTACATAAAAAGAAGACGCAAAAATTGATGGTTGGAATTCGCCGGTTGCTAACCTTATCATTCCTATCTGCAGTCTTAGCTTCCAATTTTCCGGAAGAGCTATGGGCACACAGTGGCCGCCTGAATGCCCAAGGATGCCATGGAGGAAGGCGCCCCTACCATTGCCACCGCGCACCCGGCGAAATGACTAAATCGAGCTCTGGTGGGTATCGTTTGCAATGCTCATTAGAAAGCCGTTCCAAAGATTGTAATGGTATCTCCGACAGCACTAGCGTCCAGCAATATCAATTCAAACTCATGCGACACTGTAATTATCTACCTTTAGGATTTGCCGACGGATCATACGGACCAGCAACCCGCCATGCACTCATCACTTTTCAAAGGGCATATGGTTTAACAGTCAATGGAAACTATGGGCCCGAGACCGCCCGTGCTCTGGATAGTCCGATTTCTGGAAAATGCAGATAAACCCACATTCCTAAAGAAATCTGCGGATTTTTTGTCATAACTTTAGTATTTGCTACATCAATGAAGGTGTCATCCACCCCAACACCATCGCACCAGGCAACAACTTATCACTGATAATCTATAAAAAGGTCAAAAATAGCCCGCTTCTTGGAAATCCCAACCAGCGACTAGTAGTTATTCTTTTAAAACGACGACTTTCTAAACCAACGTTTCCAAGCAGTCACAGATCATAACCTAAACCGCGATCTATACACTCTTGCCCCGCACTTTATCAAACAAACTCAGCGCAAAACTCCACAATTTAAGAAAAAAGGGCTCAAGCTTTTGGCGCCAACCGCGCCCGTGCATAGGCCGCAATCTCGGCCAACAAATCAGTCAGCGCCTTGGGGGACGTAGCCTGCCCCAAAATCCATGCCATCAGGTCTTGATCGTTCTCGGCCAAAAGTGCCTCGTAAGTTTCCAGCCGCGCCGCATCCAGCCCCGCCAGATGCACATCCGACCAAGGGCCAAGGATCAAATCCATCTCCTTGGTCCCACGCCGCCAACTGCGCATCGACATACGCTTCAGACGCGCCTCCGCTTTGTCAATCATTGCCCTGCCTTAACTTGCTTGAACCCATGCAAACAGCACCCTATGAAAGGCGCTAACCGCTGTTCAGCATGCCCCATTTTATCCAAGGTTCCCATGGCTTTCCTCTCAAACACGCTTGCCCGCGTCAAACCATCACCCACCATTGCAGTGACAAACAAAGCCCGCGAGCTTGCAGCAGCAGGGCGCGACATTATCTCTCTAGGCGCAGGCGAGCCGGATTTTAACACACCGCAAAATATCAAAGACGCCGCCAAACGTGCCATCGACGCAGGACATACCAAATACACCGCCGTCGATGGAATCCCCAAGCTGAAAGAAGCAATCTGCAACAAGTTTCTGCGCGAGAACCGCCTAACTTACACACCAGAGCAAGTCACCGTGGGAACCGGCGGCAAACAAATCCTCTACAACGCGCTCATGGCCACCTGCAATCCAGATGATGAAGTAATCATCCCTGCACCCTATTGGGTCAGTTATCCAGACATGGTGCTACTGGCAGGCGGAACCCCCGTTCCAGTCGTTGCAGGGATCAAAACGCAGTTCAAACTAACGCCCGAACAGCTCAAAGCAGCAATCACGCCAAAAACCAAATGGTTCATCTTCAACTCGCCCTCCAACCCCACAGGGGCCGGATACACGCGAACCGAGCTCAAGGCACTCTGCGAGGTGCTAATGCGCCACCCGCAAGTCTGGATCATGTCCGACGACATGTACGAACATCTCGTCTTTGACGATTTTAAATTCTGCACTCCCGCCGAGGTAGAACCAGGACTTTACGATCGCACCCTCACCTGCAACGGGGTATCAAAATCCTACGCCATGACGGGCTGGCGCATCGGCTATGCCGCAGGCCCCGTATCCTTGATCAAAGCAATGGGTACAATCCAGTCGCAATCGACCTCAAACCCCTCATCAGTGTCGCAATATGCCGCTCTGGAAGCATTAACCGGTCCACAGGATTTTCTTGCGGAAAATCGTAGCCTTTTCCAGCGCCGCCGCGATCTGGTTGTGGGAATGCTAAACAAAGCCAAAGGCGTAACCTGCCCCACACCAGCAGGCGCTTTTTACGTCTATCCTGATATTTCGGGGTGCATGGGCAAGACAACACCCTCAGGCGTGACCATCACCAATGACGAGATCTTCGCATCAACACTGCTTGAAGACACCGGCGTCGCCGTAGTTTTTGGTGCAGCCTTCGGGCTTTCCCCAAACTTCCGCGTCAGCTACGCCACCTCACCTGCCTTGTTAGCCGAGGCATGCACCCGCATCCAACAGTTCTGCGCCAGCCTCGTCTGAAAAATTAAAATAACATCAGCCAATCTACCAAAACTCTACGTTCGCATCCACAAAAATAGGGCGACGGCTTTGAAATCGGCATCAAAAACAACAACGCCATCAGCCTAATCCAGTCCAAAGCGATGGAAAAACCACTCAAAATCACACGGACCTAGACTGCACCGTCACGACACAGAAATCCTCGCCAATAGTGCAACAGAAAGACACAGCCTAAAAATCAAACGCTTTTTGCAGCCTTAGACTTCGCGGCCGCCTTGGGTTTTGCTGCTGCTTTCGACTTGGCAGCCGCCTTAAACCTAGACTTGGAAGACTTTCCATTGCTCGCCTTCTCCGCCAGAAGAACTAATGCTTCTTCCAGCGTCACTTCCTCGGGTGTGAACTGTTTGGGCAGGGTCGCATTTACCTTGCCCCATTTTACATAAGGTCCGTAACGCCCCGGCATCACCTGAATCTCGCCACCATCAGGATGCTCGCCCAAGACGCGCAAGGGGCCAACAGACGCCAAATCCCCTCGCTTACGCATGGCCTTATTTGCAAGAAGTTCCACCACACGATTCATGCCAATAGTAAACACTTCCTCAACATCCGTTATGTTAACGTAAGTTGCCCCGTGCTTCACATAAGGCCCGAAACGTCCAATCCCTGCCTCAACCAAATCGCCGGTTTCGGGATGCGGCCCAATAGCGCGCGGCAAGTCCAAAAGCTGCAACGCCCGATCAAGCGTAATTGTCTCGGGAGACCAGCCCTTTGGCAGGCTCGCACGCGGCGGCTTAGGAGCTGCCTCGGTCGGCTCGCCCCGCTGCACATAAGGCCCAAAACGTCCTGATTTTAAGGTGACCGGCAACCCGTTCTTGTCCATCCCCAAAACGGTATCACCCGCCATGACGCCGTTTTCGTCGCTATTTCCAATAGGACGCGTGTAGCGGCATTGTGGATAATTTGCACAACCAATGAAGGCCCCGCCAGACCGCGCAGTCTTCAAATGCAGCCGCCCCGACCCGCAGGTCGGTCAAGACCGCGGATCAGATCCGTCTGCCCGCACAGGATAAAGATGCGGACCCAGAAATTCGTCGATCTTTTCTAAGACCTCGCCAATCCGCAATTCGGCAGTCTCTGCAATAGCCGCCGAAAAATCACGCCAAAACCGCGAAAGCACTTCCTTGTAATCGCGCTCTCCCGCCGAAACATCATCAAGTTTTGCTTCCAGATCAGCCGTGAAATCATATTCCACGTAGCGCCGAAAATAATTGGTCAGAAAGGCCGTCACCAGTCGCCCCTTATCCTCGGGAATCAGCCGGTTCTTGTCCTTCTTGACGTATTCGCGGTCCTGAATTGTCGTCAAAATACTAGCATAGGTTGAAGGTCGACCAATCCCTAGCTCTTCCATCCGCTTGACCAACGTGGCCTCAGTATAACGCGGCAACGGCTGGGTAAAATGCTGCTCGGATGCAACCTTGCGTTTTTCAACAGCCTCGCCTTGCATGATCTGCGGCAGACGACCCCCTTCATCCTCACCATCAACGACCACCTCGTCACGGCTTTCATCGTAAACGGCAAGAAACCCATCAAAGGTCACCACCTGCCCGTTCGCTCGCAGCCCCACCTGCCCGTCAGGACTGACAATCTCGACCGTGGTCCGCTCCAGACGGGCCGAGGCCATCTGGCAGGCAATCGTCCGCTTCCAAATCAGATCATAAAGCTTACGTTGATCGGCCTCCGCCAGCCGCAACGTCTCAGCACTGACCGACATATCCGTGGGACGGATGCATTCATGCGCTTCTTGCGCATTCTTGGCCTTGTTTTTGTAAAGCCGTGGAGCATCCGGGACATAATTATCCCCAAAACGCTTCTTGATCTCGGCCCGCGCCGCAATCGCAGCTTCCGGCACCATGTCGATACCGTCGGTGCGCATATAAGTAATATGCCCCGCCTCATACAGTCGTTGTGCAGCCGACATGGTGGCCTTGGCCCCCATCCCATATTTACGACTCGCCTCTTGTTGCAGGGTCGAGGTCATAAAAGGCGGATAAGGATTGCGCATAACGGGCTTGGCCTCAACGCTTTGGACAAAAAATTGCCGAGAATTAACAGCCTGTACGGCAATTTCTGCGGCCATATCCGTTGGAATATCGAATTTTTTCAACTTCTCGCCGCCCAAAACGGTCAGCTGTGCCTCAAACTCCTGCCCCCGCGGCGTCACCAAAACGGCCTTCACCGTCCAGTATTCCTTTGCACGAAACGCCTCGATCTCCATCTCGCGCTCGACAATCAGCCGCAGACAAACCGACTGCACACGGCCCGCCGATTTTGCACCAGGCAGCTTGCGCCACAAGATCGGCGATAGATTAAACCCCACCAAATAGTCCAGCGCACGGCGGGCAAGATATGCCTCAACGAGCGGCAGATCGACATCGCGCGGCTCGCCCATCGCCTTGGTCACAGCATCCTTCGTGATGGCGTTAAACGTAACCCGCCGTACTGTCTTACCCTTCTTTAAACTAGCGGCCAGCGCCTCCTGCAAATGCCAAGAAATGGCCTCCCCCTCACGATCAGGGTCAGTCGCAAGGATCAGCGTATCGTCAGTCTTGAGCGCATCAGTGATGGCTCGAATATGTTTTTTCGATTCAGCAGCGACTTCCCACTGCATCGCAAAATCATGGTCAGTATCAACCGATCCATCCTTGGCAGGCAGGTCACGCACATGACCATAAGAGGCAAGAACAACATAGTCAGAGCCAAGATATTTGTTAAGTGTCTTGGCCTTAGCGGGTGACTCTACGACGACGACTGC
>JADZAO010000121.1 GCA_020852535.1 Paracoccaceae bacterium
ACCTGCTGTTTCAGGTGGTCTATCATGCGCAGCTTGCCAAAGAAGCAGGTTTGTTCGGGATCGATACCGTAGTGCGAGCGATTTCCGACAAGATGCTGGCGCGGCATCCGCATGTATTCGGGGACGAGCCCCACAAGAAATCAGCCGAACAGCAAACGGCAGATTGGGAGCGGATCAAAGTAGCAGAACGCGGGTCGACACGAGTGTTGGACGGAGTGGCACTGGGGCTGCCCGCACTGGTGCGAGCGGTGAAGTTACAAAAACGGGCAGCACAGGCGGGATTTGACTGGCCCTCGACCGACGAAGTCGTGGCGAAGATCGCCGAGGAAGCGGCAGAGTTGGTCGAAGCACGGGAGAAATTGACACAAGCAGAAATCGAAGAGGAGTTTGGCGATCTGTTATTTAGCATAGCCAATCTAGCGCGGCATTTGAAGATAGCTCCAGAGACGGCGCTGCGGGCGGCAAATGCCAAATTTACGCGGCGATTCGAACGGATTGAGGACTGGCTTGCCGAGGCAGGCAAAAGGCCGGAGGAAAGCGATCTGGCAGAAATGGACGCGTTGTGGAACCGCGCCAAGGCAGAAGAAAAATCCTAAAATGCGGCGCTGAAAATCATGAGAGGTGTCCACCTCAACGATTGAAGCGATACCAATCGCTACGGATAAGAGAGCCAAGTGCCACCCTTTCCGGCCACAGTTGGTTATGATCACAAAACACACCAAAAATCTTTGTTTGTCTGGACAATTTCGAGACCTTCAGATTTGTTCCACCTAAATTTGACCGAGGATGCCATGACCCATAGCCCGCGCAAGATCATCATTGATACCGATCCGGGTCAGGATGATGCCGTTGCAATCCTACTGGCGCTGGCCAGCCCCGAGGATCTGGAAATCTTGGGCATCACTACCGTTGCAGGCAACGTGCCGCTGTCACTGACGCAAAAGAATGCACGGATTATCTGCGAGCTTGCTGGCAAGACCGCGACAAAGGTCTTTGCAGGCTGCGACGTGCCGCTGAAACGCAAGCTAGTCACCGCAGAACATGTACATGGCAAAACCGGCCTCGACGGACCTAAAATGGCCGATCCTATCATGCCGCTACAAGAGCAACACGCGGTCGATTTCATAATAGAGACGCTACGCGCCGAAGAGCCGCATACGGTGACGCTCTGCCCGCTAGGACCACTGACCAATATTGCAACAGCTTTTAACCGTGCGCCCGACATCATCAATCGTGTACAACAGATCGTGCTGATGGGCGGGGCATATTTCGAAGTTGGCAACATCACTCCGGCAGCCGAATTCAACATCTACGTCGATCCGGAAGCAGCTGAAATAGTATTTAAATCTGGCGTTTCACTGGTTGTCATGCCTCTTGATGTCACGCACAAAGCCCTTACCAACCGCGCAAGGATCGAAGCATTCCGTTCTATTGGCAACGAGGTGGGCCGAATGGTGGCGGAATGGGCCGATTTCTTCGAGCGTTTTGATATGCAAAAATACGGATCTGAAGGCGCTCCGTTGCATGATCCTTGCGTCATCGCCTATTTAATCCAACCAGACCTCTTCACGGGGCGGCACATCAGCGTGAAAATCGAGACGCAATCTGAACTAACTCTTGGCATGACGGTTGCCGACTGGTGGGGCGTCACAAAAGATCCAGCCAATGCGCTGTTCATGGGCGGAGTTGATGCGACAGGTTTTTACGCGTTGCTAACCAAGCGTCTAGCGCGACTTTAACCCTCTGGTAAGACCACGGTAAAGACCGACCCCTGCCATTTCTCACTTTCGATCCGCATGCGACCACGATGACGATTAACAAAGTGTTTCACAATGGCAAGACCAAGCCCCGTACCACCTTTTTCACGACTACGATGGCCATCAACACGATAAAAGCGTTCGGTCAGACGTGGCAAATGTTGGGCCTCAATCCCCTCGCCATGATCAATCACATCAATGCGAATACCAGGGCCACAAGGCAGCGCCTCACGCGAGAGGTGAACAATAACAGTGCCGCCCGAGCCGCCGTATTTCACTGCATTTTCTATCAGATTTATAAGCACTTGCGTAATCTGGTCGGCATCAGCGAACAGCGGCAAGCTTCCTGTCAAGCCAGTGGTTTCAACGGTGACGCCCTGCGCTTCGGCCAAGGGACGTAGCGTAGCGATGGCCGAAGTAACGAGGACGGCAAGATCAACACAGTCAGTAGGGCGGATGTGCTCCTCGAACTCAACACGGGACAAGTACAAAAGATCGCTTATCAGACGATTCATACGACGTGCTTCGTGCTCCATGGTCACAAGAAAACGATCGCGGGCGACAGCATCGTCGCGAGCAGCACCACGCAGGGTTTCGATAAAACCAAGTAGCGCAGTCAGCGGAGTACGTAGTTCATGGCTGACATTAGCCACAAAATCACGGCGCATCAGGCCCATCTGTTCCGCCTCAGTCACATCAACAAATGTAAGCGCCACGCCAAGCGTACCGAGAGAGACCACAGTGACGCGAAAGGCAATATCTTGCAAAGGACCAGGAATAACGTGGCGCGCCTCTGCACTGAGACCTTCTGTCAAAGCGGCGGCAATAGCTGATTGCAAAGCGGGCTGGCGCAGCGTCAACAGATGGTGCCGCCCTTCAATCCCCGCACCGAATAGCGCAATGGCAGAGGGATTTGCGACCGTAATCCGCTCGTCCTGACCGATCACGATCAACGGAAGCGGCACGGCAGAGGCGAGTGCGCGCATCACGGTATCCGGCATTCTTGGGCCCCTTTAGTAAAATGATCGCGGCCATTCTTAGCACACCCATCGACTATTACCAAAGCGGGCTTGATTTTGGACATATAATATAATGCCAAACGTGAAAGACGGGTTCACAGGGCTTCAGGACCGCATTGGAGTCGGCGGTATTTTTGATCATGTAGCACCCGGACCTTGGGTTTAGGCAAAGACAGCAAGACGGAACAAATAGTTCAGCCAGAAATAAACCGCGCTAAGATTTTTCCTGACGCAAAAATCAAAGGAGTACGGATTGTAGCGGAGTGCTACATTTTCTAGGTTAAAAATCAGCTACTAAGCGCAGGCTTTTGCAAAAGCGACGGGCATTAGCCTGATAACTAATCGCAGATTGAATCAAGCGAGCGCGGGCAGCTTCATCAAGCTCACGCACCACTTTGCCTGGTGCGCCCATAACCAAAGAAAAATCGGGGATTTCCTTGCCTTCGGTGACCAGTGCCCCTGCCCCAATCAAGCAGCCGCGACCGATTTTTGCGCCGTTAAGAATGGTAGCGCTCATACCGATCAACGTACCTTCGCCGATAATACAACCGTGAAGCATGGCCTTATGGCCGATAGTGCAATTGGGGCCGACAACCAAAGGATAGCCCACGTCGGTGTGGAGACAGCAGTTTTCTTGCACGTTAGAACCCTGCCCCACGGTAATACGCTCACAGTCACCACGCAGTGTTGCTCCAAACCAGATCGAAGCATCAGCCATCAAGGTGATGCGACCGATAATATTAGCATCGGGCGCAACCCATGCAGTGGGTGCTATTTCGGGAGCGATACCGTCAAGACTGTAAATCACCGCGATATGAACTCAGTGTTAAGAGTAGAAACAAAATCCGCTAGGCCGACCCGGCGGTCGCAACGCAAGCGTTCAGCTGTTAAAATAGCTTTCAGCTGCTCAAATGTATCGTTCAGTTTTTCATTGACGAGGACGTAATCATATTCGGCCCAATGGCTAATCTCTTCAAAACTCTTAGCCAAGCGTGTGTTAATCATCTCATCGCTGTCCTGACCACGGGTACGCAGGCGGCGTTCAAGTTCGGCAATAGAGGGTGGGAGAACAAAAATCGACACCACATCGCAGCCAAGCGAAGAGTTGCGGATTTGCTGGCCGCCCTGCCAATCAATATCGAAAACACTGTCGCGACCTTCTTTCATTGTAGCTTGAACGGAAAATTTTGGTGTGCCGTAGAAATTGCCAAATATCTCGGCGTGTTCAAGCATCTCACCCGCAGCGACCATCGCCTCAAAATCAGAGCGGCTGCAAAAACGGTATTCGCGTCCATCAACCTCGCCCGATCGACGGGCACGGGTGGTGACACTAACCGAAAAGCTCATGGTTTTATCCCATTCCATCAGCATCTTAGTCAGAGTCGATTTGCCCGCGCCAGAAGGCGAGGATAGAATGAGAAGAAGGCCGTGACGTTTGATCATCTATTTCACGCTCTGAACCTGTTAGTGCATCTGATCTATGACAGCTTTGAGGTCAAGCCCGATGCAAACAAGAGTGATAGATTACCCCTTTAAACACAGGAACTTCGCATCACGCATAAATCCCTGCATAAATAAGTTGAACTTACGATCCACAGAGGCAACGTCAAAATGCAGTACGCAAGCGTTAATTAAAGCTTTTAGTGCTAAAAGAACGGATATCACAGACCCATAAGTATCCAGTAACCTAACCTTTCGCGTCCGTAAAACCCGCCATGTAAATCCTCATCGGTTGTCCTTTTTGTGACACAGCTTGGGTGCCTGTTTATCAGTTCCATAAAATTGCCACCAATACGTCACGACACGGTCGATTATGTGCAAAAAAAATTAAACAACTAAGATAACGCGTTGTTTAAAAATAACATTAGACTAGAAAAAAGCGGCCCCCTTAAGGACCCTCCTCTCTTGGTGGATTTGACGTCTAATCAAGGTACGCTGCGGCGCTCAACGTCACGACGAGCGGTAAGCTCTTCGGCCACGAGAAAAGCCAACTCCAAAGACTGCGAAGCATTCAGGCGTGGATCGCAGGCAGTGTGGTAGCGGTCAGACAAATCTTCATCTGTCACGGCGCGCAGGCCGCCGGTGCATTCTGTCACATCCTTACCGGTCATCTCGAAATGCACGCCGCCGGGGATGGTACCCTCGGCCTTGTGAATAGCAAAGAACTCACAGACCTCGCGCAGGATACTTTCGAAAGGACGAGTCTTATAGCCGGTCGAAGATTTGATCGTGTTACCATGCATCGGATCACAGGACCAAACGACATTGGCGCCTTCTGTCTGCACTGCATTGATCAGACGCGGCAAATGGTCGCCCACTTTACCCACGCCGAAGCGAACGATCAGGGTCAGGCGTCCGGCCTCATTCGTGGGATTGAGCTTGGCCATGAGCACCTTGAGGTCTTCGGCTGTGATCGATGGGCCGCATTTCAGGCCAATGGGGTTGATAACGCCACGGCAGAATTCAACATGTGCACCATCGGGCTGGCGAGTGCGGTCACCAATCCAAATCATATGACCCGAACCTGCGATATTCTGGCCAGTAATGCTATCGACGCGGCTCAAAGCCTCTTCGTATTCCAAAAGCAAGGCTTCATGGCTGGTGTAGAAATCAACACGGCTCAGTTCGTTGGCAGTAAAGGAGTTGATGCCCGCCGCGTTCATGAAGTCGAGCGCATCTGAGATACGGTTGGAGAGTTCACGATAACGTTCTGCCTTGTCATGTTCGGCAAAGCCCAGCGTCCAAGAATGAACACGGTGAATATCGGCAAAACCACCGGTAGAGAAGGCACGGAGTAAATTGAGCGAGGCAGCGGCCTGCGTATAGGCCTGCAACATGCGCTTTGGATCAGCCACGCGGGCTTCAGGCGTGGGCTCGAAACCGTTAATGATATCGCCCTTGTAGGAGGGCATCTCAACACCGTCGATCACCTCGGTTGGTGCCGAACGGGGCTTGGCAAACTGGCCCGCCATGCGTCCGACCTTTATGACCGGCACTTTAGCGCCATAGGTCAGCACGACCGCCATTTGCAGCATAACCCGGAAGGTGTCACGGATATTATCGGCAGAGGATTCGGCAAAGCTTTCGGCGCAGTCACCACCTTGCAATAAAAAAGCCTTACCCTCAGCTGCAAGGGCAAGTTGTTTTTTCAGTTTGCGCGCTTCGCCCGCAAAGACTAGCGGCGGGTATTTGGCAAGTTGCGCCTCGACAGCGTTGAGCGACGCCTGATCCGGATAATCGGGCATATGAATCCGCGGCTTTGCGCGCCAATCCGATTTGGTCCAGCCCTTGATCATTGATCTACTCCGAGCGTTTAGGATAACGCCGTGCGGTATTAAGCAAAGGCGCGGCATATTAAAAGGGTGAAACTAATCTAATCGGCAGCAGGCCCACCCTTAGAGTTTGAAAGATTTTCTGTCTGGCTAAGTCTCAAACCTACACCTATTACGTAAAAATTTACGTAATAGAAAGGGGCGGGCATTATACCCACCCTATAGCTTAACGGAGACTAAAAATGTGTAACGACAAAAATAAACGGTTTTTCCACGGCGATGGAAACGATGACGCGGGATTTAACCGCGCCAATATACACTACGCGACGAGCACTCAATATGACACTGAGGGTTATGATCAGCAAGGCTTTAATGCTGATGGACGCAATCGCGAGGGATACGACCGTCTAGGCTACGACACCCGCGGCATCCATCGTAAGACGAGTACCAAATATAATCCCAAAGGCTATGATGTTGAGGGATATCACATGAATGGCACTCTGCACAAAAGGGCAGATGGCACGATCGTACGGGAAGATTGATAACACAGGGCGGGCCTACGGGCCCATTCACCATCAACAACGAAGACTGAAATTACAAAATACATCTACAAATTGCATAACTTGGCTACCTTCAAAAGGTCGCGAACTCATAAAGAGTATTATGACCTAGTAGGCCAACTCGCACAAGAATGGCCTGCTGAAAATAGTGTAATTTATGTGGCTAAAGACCTCATCGTCGAGGGCGCATACAACATACGTAAAGCGTTTGAGGATGAACTGAAAAACTGCTAAAGAGATGAAAGGGACATGAAATCATGTCAATATTTATAACGCTAATAATAGAATACACCTGTGATAAGATCATTGAAAATTTAGATAAGTTTTTGGTTAAGCATTTTACCCAAAAATTGGTTAAATTTTTGGGTAGGAAATGGGGCAAGCGTATGACTGACGCGCCCTCTAAATCGGAGTTAGTAAAGAAAGATGGGCCTGAAATGTCCCCTGGTCAGATATTTTTTATGAGAGTAAGTGAGGCACTAAAAAATAGAGAGATCAATCAAGAAAACAATGAAGTTGGAAAAGACTTTAGGGAATGGCTGGAGAAGCAGGACAAAGTAGTTCTAAAAAAGCATTCTACGATCAACGACAAGAAGGACTAAATCATGATATGGCTGTTATTAGGGCTCATAGGGCTAATGATAGCCCCGGAGTACCATAAGGATACTGATAATCTGCGCAGCAATCTGGCTGGCGCCGTATTTGATAATGATTATTTCAGGAATTATTGTAATAATTTTTGAGGGTAGATGAGAGATGAAAAAGGAGAGGAGGCTGAAGATGACCATCGAGAAAACAAATCGTATCGTGCTCATGATTAGCACGGCGTTAATAGCTATAGCCACGACACACGCAGGCGCGGAAGAGGCCGTCACGGAAAAGGAAGTTTTTACGCAGTTTATAGATCCTGTAATTTTTAATACTTCATATGTGTTTCTCGACGACTATAGCTATAGCATTTTTTCTTGGGACGACCTCAATATTGGTAATGCCATACTTAATGAGCTCAGCGATGAGCATGGTGGACGGGTAGTCGTTGATGAGATCAGCACCGAATATGAAGGGTTGTGCAATTCTTGGCGAATGTTGATCGAAAAGGGTGACGCTGACCTCTTAACGAGCCGAATACAAAAAGAGTTAAAAGAATTTAACTCCAGCATGCGGAAAAAAATTGTCAGCGCCAGAAGCGACGCCATCAACAACACCTTGTATTTAAATGAAGAGGAAAAAAATAAATGGAACGAAAACCCTGAGGTTCGGGAAGCTGAAAGAAAGATTGAAGCCAATATAGTGAAATACCTGCGCGGCATAAAAACTGATAGAGTTTATAATAATATGCAGATGGGTACACAGGTATGTGAGACCATACAAGAGGTTAAGGACTCTATAAGGAAACGAGATCATTACTATGCTGAAAAGGACAAACTAGATAAAGCGTTTGCGCCGGATAACCCACAGGAAGGAAACTAAAATGCCTTTTATGATCATAATACTGCTGCTGATTTTATTCCAACACTGACGGAAAAGAATAATGAAATGATACATAATTTTAATAAAGCTGGCTTTGATCGCGATGGGTTTAATCGTAGCGACTACGATAAGTGGGGTTACGACCGCGATGGATGGAATATCGAGGGCTAAGACGTTAGCGGCTGGAATCTCAAAGATTACGACAAAAATGGCAGGGATTGTTTTGGCTTTAGTAGAAATTTGATCCACCGCGATACGGGAACATCTTACGGACCCGATGGGTATAATCGAAATGGATACGATGCTAACGGCAATGCACGGAAAGGAAACTGAACACTGACAATAGAAGACTCTACACGAGTGCCCATGCCGGGACCAAATGAAAAGACTGAACAGGAATAAAACGACCCATTAGGAACCCCAAAACGGGTTTATTGAAACAGTGCGAGTATATGAAACTGACCAAATTTCCAGATTATAGAACAGTAACGAAATATCCATAGATCAGGGCGCATTCGAACAACATACAAGGACATACTAAAATCACACTAAACAAACACTTTCTTTTTACTTTCGACTACAATAGGTTGACCAACTAGGGCAATGTTCCGGACAAGGATTCTACGATGAGAAAACTGCTTCTTATCACAACCACGAGTGCACTTTTTGCCGGTGCTGCCACTGCAGAAGATGTGAAACTCGGTGTGCTGATGGGGTTTACTGGTCCCATTGAATCACTAGTACCTAACATGTCGGCATCGGCCAAGATAGCGATCGAAGAAGTCAACCAGTCAGGCCTGTTTCTTAACGGGTCGACCCTGATCGCAGTGGAAGCTGACTCAACCTGCATCGATTCTGCTGCTGCCACTTCAGCTGCTGAGCGTTTAATCACGACCGATAACGTCGCTGGCATCATCGGTGCGGACTGCTCGGGTGTGACCAGTGCTGTATTACAAAACGTTGCCCGCCCCAATGGCGTGGTGATGATCTCGCCCTCAGCCACCTCGCCCTCACTGACGACTGCCAAAGATGACGGTCTGTTTTTCCGCACCGCGCCTTCAGACACGCGCGAAGGCGAAGTCATGGCCGACAGCGTGTTTGAAAAGGGCTTTAAATCGGTCGCCCTGACCTACACAAACAATGACTATGGCAAGGGCCTCTCGGAGGCTTTCGCCACCGCCTACACAGCCAAAGGTGGCATAATCACAATCCATGCGGCACATGAAGATGGCAAGGCCGACTACTCAGCCGAAGTCGGTGCGCTGGCGGCTGCCGGTGGAGACATCCTCGTCGTCGTGGGCTACCTCGGCCAAGGTGGTCAGGGCATCATTCAAGGTTCACTCGACTCAGGAGCCTTCGACAAATTCGTGCTACCGGACGGCATGGTCGGCGACGCGTTGCCCGCAGCCATCGGTCCGGCTCTGAACGGTTCATTCGGCCAAATCGCGGGTTCGGATTCAACCGGTGCTGCAACTTTCGAAGCAAAAGCTAAGGAACACGGATTCGATGGCACTTCGGCCTATTCACCGGGAACATATGACGCAGCAGCCTTGTTTGCCTTGGCTATGCAGGCTGCAAAGTCGACAAAATCGGCTGATTACGCGGGCAAGATTCTAAATATAGCCAACGCTCCGGGCGAGAAGATCTATGCAGGCGAATTGGCCAAGGGCCTACAACTGATCCTCGACGGTCAGGACATCGATTTCGAAGGCACGACTGCAATTGAACTGATCGGACCGGGCGACAGCGCCGGTCGCTACCGCGAAATCGAAGTCAAGAACGGCAAGATCGAGACGGTCGGTTTCCGCTGATCACACAAAAGACTTAATATAATAAGGCGGCCCGGGCCATTAATTTGAAAAAAGCCCTGCGCCACGCCGGAGAACCGGCGGGAGAAACGAATGATCGTTGTCGAGGATCTACACTGTCATTTCGGCAGTTTCCATGCCGTTGACGGAGCATCTTTTACCATTAAGACGGGCTCAATCACGGGATTGATAGGGCCCAATGGCGCAGGAAAAACAACTCTGTTTAATGTGATCGCAGGGCGTCTACCGCCCACCAGCGGACGTGTGATCATGAACGGCGAGGATATCACCGGCCTGCCACCGCACAAGTTGTTCGCCAAGGGACTACTGCGCACGTTTCAAATCGCACATGAGTTCGGATCGATGACAGTACGCGAGAACCTAATGATGGTCCCGTCGCGTCAGAAAGGCGAAAGGCTCTGGAACGCATGGTTCACCCCCAAGGCCGTAGCCAAAGAAGAGGCGGCGCTGCGTGCCAAGGCCGACGAATTGCTGGAATTTTTGACCATCAGCCATCTGGCCGAACAGAAGGCAAGCCAGATTTCTGGCGGTCAAAAAAAGCTTTTGGAGCTGGGTCGGACCATGATGACGGACGCCAAAATCGTCTTCCTCGATGAAGTGGGAGCAGGCGTGAACCGGACGCTTTTGAACACCATCGGGGATGCTATCGTGCGGCTGAACAAGGAGCGCGATTATACCTTCTGCGTGATCGAGCATGACATGGATTTTATCACCCGCCTTTGCGATCGAGTGATCTGCATGGCCGAGGGCAAGGTACTGGCGCAGGGTACGGTGAACGAGATAAAAAACGACGATCGCGTAATCGAGGCCTATCTGGGAACCAGATTTAAAAACAAGGGAAACAAGGAAGCCGCGCATGCCTGACGCTGCTGTTGCTCCCGCCCGCGAATTTTCACCAAGGAAAACGAGGTGCAGCATGGCTGAACCTTTTCTAATCGGCGAGGCCATGACCGGCGGCTATGGCGGGGCCGACATCCTGCATGATTGCACAATTTCCGTCGAAAAAGGCCAAATCGCCGTGATCGTCGGACCAAATGGTGCCGGAAAATCGACCGCGATGAAGGCGATGTTTGGCATGCTGAAGCTGCGAACGGGCCATGTAAGGCTAGCAGGAGAAAATATTACTGCACTGTCACCGCAAGACCGCGTAGCAAAAGGCATGGGCTTCGTACCACAGACCCATAACATCTTCACCTCAATGACAGTGGAAGAAAACCTCGAAATGGGAGCCTTCATACGCCGCGATGATTTTGCCGATACGCTGGCACAGGTTTACGACCTGTTCCCGATCCTTAAACAGAAACGGTTTCAGCCAGCTGGAGAGCTTTCAGGTGGACAGCGCCAGCAAGTAGCCGTTGGTCGTGCTTTGATGACACAGCCGAAGGTCCTGATGCTGGACGAGCCGACCGCCGGTATTTCACCCATTATAATGGGTGAATTGTTCGAGCGAATCATCGAGATAGCCCGTACGGGTATTTCGATCATGATGGTTGAACAAAATGCACGGCAGGCACTGGATATCGCCGACAAGGGTTATGTATTAGTACAAGGCTCAAACCGTTTTACCGGCACCGGAACGACCCTGCTGGCCAACCCGGAAGTTCGTCGTTCCTTCCTTGGAGGTTGAGATGGATTTTCTAAACGCGTTAATCGCCTTTCTCAACTTCGTCTTCGTACCCGGTCTGGCCTATGGCGCGCAGTTAGCGCTAGGGGCACTAGGAATTACACTGATCTACGGCATCTTACGCTTTTCCAATTTTGCGCATGGCGACACGATGGCCTTCGGCACTATGGTGACAATCTATACCACTTGGGGTTTGCAGGCGGCCGGGATCACTTTAGGTGTCTTACCGACCGCCCTTCTGGGTCTTCCCGTAGGCATCGCTGCGACTGCATTTCTAACCTTAGCTACGGACAGGATAATTTACAAATTCTACCGTAAAAATAAAGCCCTACCAACCGTTCTTGTGATGGTTTCAATGGGCGTAATGTTTGTACTGAATGGCATCGTGCGCCTTTTTATCGGGGTGGAAGAACAAAACTTTGCAGATGGAGAGCGCTTTCTGATCTCGACGGGTGATTTCAAGGCAATGACAGGTCTGGCCGAAGGTCTAGCGATCAAATCGACGCAGGCGATCACGGTCATAGTGGCAGTGCTCGTGGTGACGTGGCTATTTTGGTTCCTGCAGAAAACACGCACCGGCAAGTCGATGCGGGCTTTTTCCGACAACGAGGAACTAGCGCTTTTATCAAGCATCAACCCCGACCGCGTGGTGCAAATGACATGGATCATCGCCGCTGCATTGGCGACAATTGCTGGGGTGCTTTACGGCTTGGATAAGTCGTTCAAGCCCTTCACCTATTTCCAGCTTTTACTGCCAATCTTCGCGGCCGCAATCGTGGGCGGCCTTGGCAATCCGCTGGGTGCCATCGCAGGTGGTTTCATCATCGCTTTCTCGGAAGTAACCGTCACTTATGCTTGGACAAAGGTGCTGACCTATGTGCTACCCGAGAGCATGGCGCCTAAAAATCTGATCCAGCTGATCTCCACCGACTACAAATTGGCAGTCAGTTTCGTAATTCTAATCCTTGTATTACTGTTCATGCCAACAGGACTTTTTAAAGGGAAATCAGTATGAGCCGGTCTGCTGTTCTCTTTAGTGCGCTAACGCTGCTTTATATCAGCACGGGGATCATATTCAGCTGGAACCTTGCACTGTCGATCCTAATAATGGGACTTTTGTCAAGCATCATGGCGCTGGGGGTCAATATCCAGTTGGGCTATGCAGGTCTCTTCAACACCGGCATCATGGGCTTTACCGCGCTAGGTGGTCTGGCTGTCGTGCTCGTATCCGCGCAGCCCGTTGTGGCAGGCTGGAATGCAGGCGGGCCGGGTATTCTAGCAGGCCTGCTCCTTGGAGCCGCAACGCTGGCGCTAACGATCTTTATCTGGAATCGAATGGCGACAGGACGCGTGCGAATACTAATAACCATCATCATTCTAATAATCGGCTTCATACTGTTTCGCACCGTGATAGACCCCGCCATAATAGCTGTGGAAACGAACGATCCGGCCTCTTACGGCAACCTTGGAGGGCTTGGCTTGCCGTCACTACTGGCATGGCCGGTGGGCGGTTTACTCGCAGCTGTGGCGGCTTGGGCCATCGGCAAAACAGCACTAGGTTTGCGGTCTGACTATCTAGCTATCGCCACGCTGGGGATCGCCGAAATCATCGTGGCAGTGATGCGAAATGAGGACTGGCTGGCACGAGGAGTAAAGAATATCGACGAACTCCCTCGCCCGTGGCCGGTGCCTTACGAGGTGGTTTTACAAAAAGACCCTAGTTTCATCGACTGGGCGCTGCGCTGGGGCTTCGATACTGTCACCTCCTCAACCATAATCGTAAAGTTATGCTATGTGGTAATGTTCTCGCTTGTGCTTCTACCTTTGATCTGGCTGTCGGAACGGGCACTGCATTCGCCTTGGGGCCGAATGATGCGTGCGATCCGCGACAACGAGGTTGCGGCAAGCGCAATGGGCAAGAACGTAACCAAACGCCATTTGCAAATTTTCATCCTCGGCTCGTCCATCGTCGGCATAGCTGGAGCAATGATGACGAGCATGGAAGGACAGCTGATCCCCGGAGCCTATAATCCACTGCGCTTTACCTTCCTGATCTGGGTGATGGCGATCGTGGGCGGATCGGGCAACAACTGGGGCTCGGTACTAGGCGGGTTGCTGATCAGCTGGCTTTGGCTGATTGTCGAAAGCCTTGGCCCCGGCCTAATGATCATTCTGACCAACGGAATACCTGATGGCTGGTTAAAGACGCATCTGGTCGAAAGCGCACCACATATGCGCCTGCTGACACTAGGAGTGATATTACTAGTGGTGCTGCGCTTCAGCCCAAGAGGGCTAATCCCCGAGAAATAAACGCAAAGAAACAAATAACACCATAGAACTACTAGATGTATCGCCCTTTGATAATTGGACGAACAGGAAGCGCGAAACATCCCTTGTCGCTGTTCGAAGCAACTCGTTCATTCAGCCCCCTAAGCAATTTTTCCGGAACGCCAAAGCCCTACCCAAACTGCTTCATCAAAAATTCCAGCGTCATGTTCTCTGCAATCACGTCATGCGGACTAAGTGCATATTGCCACAGCTTCCCACCACAGGACCGCGCATGTTCACTCGCCCAAGAACACCACTGGATTGCAACATCGCGCTTTGCCAAAACATCCTTTTCCTGCATCTGCGCCGCCATTTTTAGTTCAAGCATCAGAATACAGTCGTCAGTCTCAGCGACAAAATCAGGCTGATATTCGAGATGGTCGTGGCCACTGCGGTAATACATCTGGAATTGACCCTTTGCGGGCCGTAGCCATTTCAGCGCCTCACGTTCGAGGATAACGGCCAGCTTGCGCTCCGTGTCCGAATGAAACTTCACTACCGTTGAGAGGCACTTCCTGAATCCACCGAACAGATATCGCGCCATATTGCTCTTGTCGGCGGGCGCTTCCCGGAAATCGAGCGGGGCTTCGCGTGACGCCGTAAATGCGGTTTCTTTAAGTTCCGAAAATCCTTGCCGAATCTCGTGGTGATATTCGACCGCTTCGTCTTTCCAGAAATGATCCTGCATCTGGGCATGAACTGCACGCGCGATTTCGCGCTGGTGTAATGACAAGACTTTCTTAGCGTCAGTCTCGGAAAGATAGGTTAGAAAGTGGCGCGCAACTTGTGCACCAAGTTCATAGAGAAAATTGGCATGTTCATCATAGGCAATGTCAGAAAAATCGATCAGCCCGCTGACGACATAATCTTCCAATCGGTTTTCAAGGAACTTACCTTGTGACAGGCCGATAATATCAACCTGATCGGTGCGGAGGTGCTTGGCCCAAAGCTCGTCGCTCGGCGCAGGATAGCGCATACCAGACAGATCGAGGGTGAACGGATTGAAGCCAGCCTTAACTTCGCCCTTTGGCATGACAATGATGCGAGGTATGTCTATGGTACGCTCAACCATCAATTTCGCAGTTGCAGAGATTACAGCTTCTATATCCGGTGCAGGTTTTGCGATGCCGTCAAGCTCAAGCTGCGGAACCTGATACCGGCTGCGCACCTCGCGTACGACCTGTTCCTGAACATCGGCACGGAAAAGATAAGAAACGCTAGGCACCTTATCAGGCTGACGCGCAAGTTTACGGAACTCATCATAGGCAAGCTGCGCGACACGAACATCATTCGGATCGGTGAACGCTGGTGCTTGCACAGGACCGGAAGCCCTTGCGGCGCCCTCGCTCTGCACTGATTGCAGACCGAGACTGCCAAGGATGGTCGGCGAGGACACGACCGTAACAGTCTTACGAATCAAATCCGCTTCATCAAGCACAAGAAGCTTCAAGCGGATCGTCGAGTTGGGATCGTTCGCCGCATCCACAATTTCCTGAAACCGGTCATGCGCGACGATGTTGAGACGATCCACGGCGGCGACACCGGTGCGTTTACCGTAAGGCAGACGCAGCCCGCGTCCGATACTTTGCTCGATCAACGTGCGCGCATTGGCGGGGCGAAGCGGAATGATCGTATAAAGGTTGGTAACGTCCCAACCTTCTTTTAGCATGTTGACGTGTATGACGATCTCGACCGGATTGTCATTTTTTTCAACGGTCAAAAGCTTCTCGACCGTCTCCTCTTCCTTCACACTGGAATCGATCTGGATCACTTTGTCGGCATAGCGCCCATCGAAAAACGCATCTGATTGGATCAGTCGGCTCAGATCCGCCGCGTGGGTAGTATCGCGAGCAATCACCAGCACAAACGGCTTAACAATCTGCTCCCCATTCTCGCGCGCATAAGTTTCCAGATCGACCTTAACGCTTTCGTGCAGACGAACGCCATCCTCCAGCTTCATCGTCTGGATCGTTTCAGGCGATTTTCCTGCCGGGTTGAAGTCCTTGCGAGTGACGACTGCCGGTTCTTTAACGAAGCCATCCTCCATCGCGCATGCAAGTGGGTAGTCGAAGATGACGTTCTTGAAGGCAACCGGCCCGCGGGTGCTTTCAAGAAATGGCGTCGCGGTCAGCTCTAGGCCAAGTACAGGCTTCAACTCATTGATCGCACGCATTCCGGCCGTGGCGCGGTATCGGTGCGATTCATCCATCAACAGCACCAAATCGGGCAGACTGGCAAGATAGGCAAAATAGCCGCCCTCACCTATGATTTCTCGACTAGCCGATCGGATACGAGGGAAACGCCCGCCGCGAACCTCAGAGGATATTTTAGCGATGTTGAAAATGTTAATTGTCGTAGGGAACAGATTTCCACCTGAAGCGATATGCCGTTCAAAATTGTCACCGGTAGTGACAACCGGCGGAGAGATGGCGAACTCTGCGATGCCTTTGAACACATATTTTGAGGTATTTTCCGTGAAATCTACGATTAACTTGTTATAGATCGTCAGGTTCGGTGCGAGAACGAAAAAGTTGTTGATACCGTGCGCGATCTTCAAGTATGCGATGAAAGCACCCATTAGTCGCGTTTTTCCAACACCGGTAGCGAGAGCAAAACACAGCGACGGAAATTCACGCTCGAAATCAACAACGCTTGGATATTCCTTGGCGATGATCTCAATCGCTGTGGCAAGATCGGTAGCGCGAGTCGGCGGCACAATCTCCATAATTCGATCAAGGATTTCGAGACTACGGCGCTGAGGCGGACGCAGGCTCATTCGACCAGATATAGCATTGACATGTCGCTGGTTGGAAGAAGGGGGGGCGTTCATGCCGTACCCTCTCCGTCGAATAGGGTTAATTGCGCAGGTGGCCGCGGAGCGGGTTCCTTTTCAGCCATCGGCAGGTTTGCCACGTTGAGTGAATAATCATCATGTCCCCACTCACACTTACTGCGGATGTGGTTGGGGATTTTGCGCAGAGTCAAGTTCGGCCAAAGATCAGCATTGCCACGGAAAGCATTGCAGAGGATTATCAACGAACGGCCTTCGCCCACATCCTCGGAAAGCGCAGCTAGTTCTTCCGGCCCCAATGTCTGAGTGGTAACATAGAGGAAGTCTCTCTCAGACGAATGACCCTGCTGCCAATAGACGCTATCGCTTGGCTCGTAGGTAAAGCCTTCCAGCTTACAGATAGCCCGCGCCAGCATGGCCGCATCATAATCGGGCGAAATGATCTTCCGGCCCCATTTATCGGTTTCGAGCAACGAGGGCGCAAGCTCATAATAACGAAAACCTCCGCCGCCGTGCCAATTAACCGCTTTACTGACACCGCTTGTATCCGTGCCATCAATGACCGCGTGAAGCCGAGGTACAATGTGAGTCCACGCTTGCTCACGCAACTCCGTCATTATCCACCTGCGATGCATTTTATGCGCAACCGCCCCGGTAGTCCCCGAACCGGCAAATGAGTCAAGAACCAATTCACCTTCTTTCGTAGATAGTTCCAAGCATCTCTTAATTAGAGCTTCCGGCTTCTTCCCTTTCGGAAAATCTACCACACCCTCAGTGTGGAGGCTATTAGACGAAATATCATCCCAAAGGTTGGTCAATGGCACGGCAGTAGTAATTTTCCCATCAATAAATTTCGTCTTATTTTTGTAGAAAATTAGTTGTCTGCCATTGAGAAAATAATAATCGTCTTTACCACTGCGAGCACTACTAAAAACTATTCCAGGATTCCTGTTTGACTTCTCGAGTGCCTCACGCGCATCCTCATTAACATCCTTGGGGGCTACACGAGCAGTGCTGACAACTCGATCACAGTTCTGCAGAACGAAGTCCGTTAATTTTTCCTCCAATTTCACATGAAACTTCCGCTGGGCTTCCTTCCAGTCTGACAGTCCTTCGTGCGAGGCGAAAGCTTCCTTTAAACCAACCAAAATCCAATTTTCATACCCCTTTTCAAATCCTGAAATGTATTTTGAATAGCAATCATCGCGAACAGTGGGTGTAAAAACCTTGTTGGGACGCCAAAAATTCTTGTCTTTCGCGTAATATAGTAAATAGTTGTTGGTGGTAACAATGCCAGGATTGATAGATTTTGGCCCGCTCGCAGAGCTTTGAGTGAAAGTGACCACACTTATTCTATTTTTTCGGCCCATGATCTCATCAAGTATGACAATCAGATAACCTAACTCATTCTCGTCGATATGAACGAATAGAGTACCGTCTTTTGCCAGTAGATTGCGTAAAATTTCGAGGCGATCACGTATCAGGCCAAGCCAGAGCGAGTGTTCGATGCCATCGTCATAGTGTTCAAACGCCTGTTGCGTGTTGAAAGGCGGGTCGATGTAAACGCACTTCACCTTGCCCGCATAATCCGCTTCCAGAGCCTTGAGAGCGAGCAGATTGTCGCCGTGAATCAGCATATTGTCAAAGATATCAGAATCGGAAACCCGCACAGCAGCATGATAACTCCTCGCCGGGTCTTCAATCAATATACGAGGTTCCAGCCGAGGCCGGTTTTCCTTGCCCACCCATGTCAGTTCGAGTTTCTGTTTTTTGGTCATATCAAATTCGCAATCTGGCGCGCTTTAACGGCGAAGTGTTTAAAGAAGTTGATTATCTAGCTTTGCTCTTAGTGATGCAATCTCCGGATCATTTTGAAGTCCAAATTGAGAGATCATGGCAAGATCAAGCAATAGCATGGCTTCCCCAAGATTTCGGAACTACACAAGTGACCCGAGCTCGCATGGATTGACTCGCTTCTCAACTCCGGACCCAGACCGCTTAGCGGGCGTTATCAAATGACGTGTTCAGCTTGCTCGGGTCGATAAGAGCGATTCCATTGATTGCGTTCCTCATCTGCTTAGCTAATATGAATCCGATGGCGTAAACTCCATATTTGTAGGCCAGTCTTTCAATGCCACCGACACTACACGCCTCGATCGCCATGCGTTCCTGTCGATAACGAAAAACGAACCCCATTGATCAGCTTGATGGCGGAAAATTCTTTTCTGAACATGATCTTGCAAGGTGTTCCGTCGGTATCTAGCAGTCATGTTGGCTCCTTCTTCGGGTAAAAGACATATGGTAGATTTCGGATCGTCAACGCCAAGGCGTGCATCACTTCATCGATCCTGATCCGGTTCGGGTCACTGATACCATCCGGCCCTAGACTACGCTGCTTGGCTTTAGCTGCGGAGACAAATGGGGCACGAAATCACTACACAGAACGGTTTTGAGAAAAACCATTTTTTTCAGAAGCAGTGGGCATAAGTTAGCTCGGCTTTTTCAATGGATGGAGACGGCGGGTGTCGCCACCGTTTTCCCAATATTTGCCTGACTTGTCACTTCTGGGCCATCCATATTCGGGGCAAACCAAGGCGGAAACAAGCTGCTCAACTTGTTTAGCGAATTTCATCGCATCAGCATCGAGCAATTCGAACGACAGGGTGTTGAAATGCGCGCCCATTACGTTCCGGGTATTGGCGATACTAAACAGCTCATCTAACATGGGTTTCAGATCAATATTCTGGATAATCGGTTCGGCACCCTCAGCCCGGATCACAATTTCAACACAAAGATTGTCCCTAAGCTTACTGTTAACGGACGACAACAAGTCCCCGAGTGTATATACTGCGCCGTGCCGACGCGGCACGGCGCATTCATATTTCTGCGTCAGATAGTCAAGTGCCTCTTCGAGCATGACCCCTGCCTTGCTGCAAATGGCCTGAAGGTCTGGGTCTTCAGCCTCCATCAATTTTTTGAGCCGGGCGATTTCGGGAAGCGCGCTTTTCATACGCATTCCTTCATCAAGCCCACAGCCTATCAGCTCAACAAACTGACAGAGCTGATCTGGCTTTAACCGACCCCAGCGAAATTTCTCGCGCCAAGGACGATAATGAGTGGTGATGAGCGTATGCCGGAAGCGGTTGCTGACAGCGTAGAGCATGTCGATCACCCGTTCGACGTGCGGCTCGTCAATACTCCCCAGCACATCGTCGAGGATCAAAATTTTCTGATCCACTTTATCGCGTAGGGCAAGTGCAAGGAATACGCACAGTCCCAGTGTATCAAGGTGGGATTGACTAAAATAGGCGGGCGGTGGAACGTTCCTGCCCGCGAACTTGGCCTGCATTTCAATCGACGAACGTTTCTTAGGATCAAGCAAAAACGCAATTTTTTCAAGGCCTTCATTGGGGTGAACCTTTTCGTAGAGTTCGCCAACTTGCTGCGCGATTTCGGCCATCATTTTGTCGGTAAAATCCTTCCGGACCTTCACGCAGATTCTCAGCGCCTGATTGGCCCCGGAGATCAGCGCCTCGACCTCCTTCTTCTGCGCACAGCTCGTCTCGTAGAGATCAAGTTCTCTCTTGACGGACGCTAATAGGTTCGAGCCTTGCCGCAGCGATGCCTCGGCATCGGCCCAAGCCTTCGCGGGTTCTTCCGCCGCAACCAGCCATTGCTGAATATCGGCGATATTGGATGGTGGGTTGGAAGCAGGAAAGGTGTATTTTTTCTCCCAGATAAAGCTAGCCTTCGCGGTCGCGTAATTTTGAAGCGACTTAGCGTAATCGGCATCTAGCTGAGTGCGTAGGTCTTCAACTTTGTTCAGGTTGGACTGGCACTTTTCGAAGCCGATTTTTGCTTCCTGCACCGAAGCGAGTTGACCGAGCCGAGCATTGATTGATTCGGCAAGCCCGGCGATCTTGTCATCGCTTTCGCACAATGGACAAACGGCGGCGTCAGCATGGGCATGAAGGTATGATTTGCCTGCCTCGAGGAGCTTGACGGTTTCAGAGGCATTGCCGCTTGCAGTCACAACAGCGGCTTTCATAGCAGTGTCCGCTGCGCGGAAAGCATCCTTTGCGGCAACAACCGATTTTTGGTGTTCCATCAGCAAATCAGGATATGCGCCAAACTTACTGAGAATAGATCTAAGCAACTCAACGGCCTTCAACTCGGCTTCGACATTCTTCTGCGGTTCGTCCAAAAGCGCCTTGGCCCATGTGATCGCTGTCAAACTGGCAGGTTTACCCGCAGCCTGGAACAGGTCATTCAGCGCCTTGAGACTCTGATCCTCGGCAGCTTTCTTGCTCTTTTTGTCAGCCTCAAGGCCCTGCACCAGCTTTTGCAGTGTGTCTTCGGACTTCTCAACCGCCTCCACATCGATGAAGCGCTGCAACACCTCGTATCGTTTGGCGGGCTGCGTCTCAATGAGCGCCGTAATCTGCTGCTGACGGAGCAATTCGATCAGAGGTCGCGCATCGGCAGGCTCGAAAACAGGTTTATTGTCAACGAAACGTCCTTTGCACTCGACACCATTCGACGTAGCCAGCACCACATTGATGTCGGACAAATCTTTATTGACTGAAGGCCAATATTTTTCCAGAGCTTGGCCCATACCCTTGTCATTCAGCGAACCGACATCACCGACCGCCAGAAATTCAAGGGCATCACAGATCGTGGTCTTTCCCGTGCCGTTCTCACCGTAAACCAAGGTGAGCTTCCGGCCCTTCTCGAACAGGAATTTGAAGGTAGTTGAAGAACCCCGAAACGCCGTGAGGCTGAGAGATTCTAGCGCAATCCCAGTCATGCCGTTGCAGCCTTCTCGGCAGCTAGGTTGATCTCGTTCTTCCAGTCGAAGTCCTTCATTTCGCCCGATGCGATCTTGATAACGACAGAATCCCTTTTCTCCATGCAGACAAGGCCCGACTGGATCAACTGATCTACAATCTGCGCTGCCAATGTTTCGGACAGTGATTTTTTGTCGCTCATTTCACACTCCACCGGATCGTAAACAAAGGCTTTGTTTCCGCGCTCTGTTCGAGCTTACCCTCGATCTGGGCAATCAGAACGGCCCGTTGTTCATCGATCTTATCCTGCGCATCAAAGAGTGACCGGCGCTTGTTGCAGCGTTCAATTTCAAGCGCTTTAACCACCTTTTGCCCCACCAACTTATCTTCCAAAGTCTGCGCGAGCGTGGCGGCGCGACGGGCTTCCTTGATCTGGCGATCAAGCTCCTTCAGTTCGCGCTCCAATCCCATTTTCAAATCATCCGCCCACCCGTCGAGCTTGTTAGCCTCGATCTCGAAGAAACGGGCGTTGCGTTCCGATATGTCCCGGCGAATGTGTGCTTGCTGTTCGGCCAGAGATTGCTCGAGGGCAGTTGTGATTGCATCGGACTGTGCGGCCGATCCGGCAACATCACCGGCGATGGTCATCAACCGCGAAATAGTCTCGACGCCAAGCATCGTTCCGTCGTCTATAATTCCGGCAAGCAACAGGTGATCCTCGCTCTGGCCCAACGCCTCGACCGACAGCATCGACACTGCAAGCCAGCCCGATTGACCTTTCAGGAGTTCTATTTGAGAAATGCGCCCTTCATGACGTGAATAATTGAAGGTGATCTCAGCAACGGGCAAGTCGCGCGATTGTGCGCGAGCAACAATAGCCTGACCAAGCGGATGGTTGACGCGAAACAGATGCGCGTCACCGGTGCGGCGCGGCAATTCATACAGACCGGTAGGAACACCCTCGCCCGAAACCCAACTCGGGACGGCATTAAGCCGGAATGATGATGAGTCAATAAACTCAGCGTAATCGTCCAGCTCATGCGCCGCAAGTTTCATCAACTGCTGTTCGAACCGATCGAGATGCACGTTCGTGTCAGAGTTGCGGATTTTGAGCTTCTCGCGCACCTCGTCGTCGAAATTTTCTAGCAACTTGCGCCGCGTGTGGGTCATCGCCTCGTTGATCTCAACGGTGAGTTCAAGCTGGAGTTTGTCGAAAGCGGACTTGATCTCGGCTGTTTGGCGGCATTGCTGGTAGATACCGGCAATCCGCTTTTCAAAATCGACGCCAGATTCAATAGCACCAAGCACCTCGTCGCTCGCACCGAAAACACCTTCGAAAAGCTCAAATTTCTCGGACAACAACTGATAGACGCGCTGGTCTGCTTCGTTCTTCCGGTTGAGGAAATTGACAACTACGACATCATGCTTCTGACCGTAGCGATGACAGCGCCCGATGCGCTGCTCGATACGCTGCGGATTCCAAGGCAGATCATAGTTCACGACCATTGAGCAGAATTGAAGATTAATGCCCTCGGCCCCGGCCTCAGTGGCAATCATAATCCTGCCCTGCTCGCGAAAATAATCGACTAAAGCGGAACGCATATCAGAGGTTCTCGACCCGGTGACACGATCCGAACCTTCGTGATGGGACACCCATTCGCGGTAAATCGCCTGCGATCGATCGTCGGTGTTAGTGCCGTTGAACAGGACGATGCGGTCTGCAAAGGGACTGTCGGCCAACACCTGTAACAGATAGGATTGGGTACGGCGTGATTCCGTGAAGATGATCGCCTTTTCGTCGGCACCTAATTCGCGCGCCTTGGCAAAACCCACTTCCAGAGCTTTCAGCAACGCCCTCCCTTTGGCGTTTTGATCAATGGAGGTTGCCAATTCCGCAAACTCACGAAGCTCAAAAATTTCGCGCTCAAGCGCCCTCTGATCGGCTTTTAGCAGTAATTCGATTTCGTCGTCCGGCCACTCTTCCGCCGTCTCATCCAGTGCCTCACAATCCTCACCCAGCTCCTCTAAGAGCGACGTGGGTCTACTCTGATCGAGCCGCTTTTGTAGCCGGTTGGATATTGAGGCGAGCGCGCCCGCAATAGCAAAGGTGGACGACGCGAGCAGCTTGCGAAGCACGAGAGTTATCAGAGAGCGTTGACTAGCGGGAAGTGCCTGAAGATTGTCGCGCTGCAAATAGTCAGTCACGAGATTATAAAGCCGATCTTCCGCTTCGTCCGGGCTAAACTCCTCCAAAATCGCATGGCGTTTAGTGTAGGGAACATAGGCTGTCACCTGCCGACGAAGCGTACGGTGACAAACCAACTTCAAACGTTCACGCAGAATCTCGAAGGTACTCTCCTGCGAGAGATTGGCGAATTGTTCCCGAAAGCTCTTCAAATCGCCAAAGGTGTGTTCGTCAATGAAGCTGACCAATCCGAATAACTCAAGAAGCGAGTTTTGCAGCGGCGTCGCCGTCAGCAACAGCTTATGGCGTTCGGCTAGCGCCGCTTTAAGCGTGTTAGCAATCACGTTCGACGGCTTATAAACATTCCGCAATCTGTGAGCTTCGTCGATTACAACCAAATCCCAAGGCGTAGAACATACGTCTGCTTCCTTGTTTCGGGCAAATTGGTATGAACAGATCACGACACGGCCATTCATGTCGAACGGATGGATGTCTCCTGCCTTGATGGCGGCATTATATGACTTCGATTCAATTATGGAACAGGGAATAAAGAACTTCTCGTTCATTTCCTGATACCATTGTTTTCGCAGATTTGACGGAGAGATGATCAATACCCGTCGTTTTCCCTCTGCCCAGCGCTGAGAAATAACTAGGCCTGCTTCTATTGTCTTTCCAAGCCCGACCTCATCGGCGAGCAGCACTCCTTTGGACAAGGGAGATGCGAACGCAAAGAGCGCAGCATCGACTTGATGCGGATTCACATCAACTTGAGCACCAGCCACGGCTATAGCCAGTTTGTCGCTGCTGTCCGACGATCTACGCCTGACAAGATCGCTCGCGAGATATTTTGAATGATAGTCAGTCAACACGCGCTAATAGTCCTTAGAATATAGCGCAGCAAAGTTGCGGGGTACAAAATAACATATTCGGCATGTTAACAAATATACCCCCGTCTAGTCTGCCGGAGTACTTGAAAACAAGCACGCTCAGTCTACCTTTCTTTCCTACACACTTGGAGACTGTAAAGCAAGACAGAATTGACGTTCGGAGATATTTTAGATGCCTGAAGAGATGGCCTAATACCGTCCGAAATTTTAACGGCAGACATGACAGAAGGCATTCTGCCATTTCGCGAAAGCGAGCCGTACACTTGAATATACCCCCCCCCACCGCACGGTGAGGGGGTATATTCAAAAAATGGTGCGGGCGGTGGGAATCGAACCCACACTCCTTGCGGAACGGGATTTTGAATCCCGCGCGTCTACCAATTCCACCACGCCCGCGTCGCGACACGCCTATAGCGATGAAATCAAATTGTGCAACGTGAAAAATGAACAATGCAGCCTATTCTGTTGACATTGCAACCCTCTTACGAGCCGTAATAAGATTTGCGTAAGTCTTTCTAGAAACCAAATCCTTACTTAACATATTGTTTTTAAAAAATTTCTTATATTTTGCGCTAAGCACAATTTTACGTCAATCACGTCTACCAGTTCAGACATGCAGGCATGTATCTTTTCTTAGAAAGAATTGTGCCTATTATGCAACTATCTTAGCCCACTTTTTGACGGTTTTCGCCATTTTCCCTTTTATTACCTTCGTTGTGTTGTTTTTTACAACCTTCTTTGACAGCTTTTCCTCGCCTTTGCCTCTCTCGTTGTCTTCTGTGCCAAACTTCCGCAACGGACCTGCGTTGATATTAGCGAGCAAAGGGTTCAGCCATCTTGCATAGTAGGCTTAAATCATTCCAACGCTTGTTCTGCAATTAGCGGCAATATCCCAAATCCCAACTTGGTCCATAAGCCTGAAACAGATGTGTATATGACTTAAGCCCATCAGGTCGCGCCGAAGCGATGGCACGTCAGCAGTGAATTTAAGCCCAATTCACTCAAGCACAGCATTGAACATGTCGTAGTAATAATGCTCGAATAGTTTTGGTTGCTTATTTTCTAAATGTCTTTCAGTCTAGGTCACTCGACTATGCACTCGAATGGCCTGACAACACTAAAATACGTTTTGCAAACGCCCGTGCCTCGCTTCCCTTTAATATTGCGGATGACAAGCATCAGTCACTTGAGTTCCATCCTGCCTTTCTCTGTTTCAATATCAATGTCACAAAAGCGCAGTTTTTTCTGCTTCAGCAATTCTCAGGACTGGGTCAACCATAAACACGTGCAGCTCCATTGCACCTTTGTAGCAGCATGTGCTTTTGAACTTTCCCATATTGGCAAAGGTTTCTGTATATAAAGCTTCCTATTGTTCGGCTTCGAGCCAAGTTCGCGGGATCGTATCAGAGCGCGTTTTTCGCTCTGTAAAAAATACTGAGACCGCAAGATGGGTATGGACTGTAAAAGGGGCCGCATTATTGCTCGGGATGAGGCGCTGTTGCATATAGTTGTGCCAAAGCTACTAATTGATGGCTTTCAGCGCATAGCATCCCCAAAAACTTGCTCAAATCGTTATCGATGAACGATTTTAGGCCCCGCAAGCATGTTTTGCTACGCTGACCATTCGTCACCATTTTCTCGTAGTCTTGCAATGCAAGACTTGCGAAATGATTAAAAGTGGTCACGATCCTGTCAAGGGTGGTTGCCTTCAATCTGAAACTATTCATCGTCTCGAGCATCGTGACGCAGGACGGACAGTTCTATATACTCGCGAGGCTGTTACAGCACTACGGACTGCCGATCGCAGCTTTCTTCTAGACACAACGGCTGCACTAGATTGCTTTGAGGATCATGACCATGATAACGCGAGCCGTTATTTTTATCGAGGTGATGTAATGCTCAGAACAGCACGTGAGAAGTTGGTTGCAATCGCAGCGGGAGGGTCGGCGCTACTACTGACCGGAGCATTCGCCTTTCAATACATCGGCGGGCTGTCACCGTGTCAACTGTGCCTTTACCAACGCTGGCCCCATGCGGCAGCGGTGCTAATCGGAGCTGTGTACTTTATCATCGGCAAACCTGTCCTGCCAGCGCTGGGAGCCATGGCGGCGCTCATCACGGCGAGCATCGGAACATTCCATGTTGGCGTCGAACAGAAATGGTGGAAAGGGCTGGCCTCATGTACGGCGAGTTCGCTCAAAGATGTATCAGCGACAGATCTTCTGAACCCAGATGTAACGGTAGGTGCCGTTATCCGCTGTGATGCGATCGCATGGCAGATGTTTGGCATCTCGATGGCCGGATGGAACGCGATACTGTCAATCATGCTGGCGCTAGTCTGGCTACGCGCAGCATATCGCTGACCGCGCCCAATCATTTTTCTGCAAAAACTCAAAATACCTTCATCAAAATCTGCACATAAGTAAATCAGCCTGCGGCGCAACCGATCGCTACCACTGTTTGCTGATGCACAATGCAAGGTGGTAAAATAGCATGGAGTGTCGAACCCGTCAGGCGAAACCAGAAGTCATAGACCATCGCTGCCTCCAAACAGACGAGCATGCTCCTGTATCGCAAAACGATCAGTCATGCCGGCCACATAATCGGCAACAATGCGGGCCAGTGTCACCTCGTCGGTCGCGGCAAGCACATCAGCGCACCATTCGGCAGGCAAAAGATCAGGCTGAGCGATAAAAAGCGGGAAAAGGTCATTAACCACGCGGGTAACCTTGGCGCGTTCGGCCATCACACTGGGGGCGCGATACATACGGTGGAAAAGAAAAGAGCGGATCTCCTTGAGTTCCTGATAAAGTGATTTGGAAAAACTGATGATCGTCGTGCCCATATCGCGAATGTCATCCACGCTTTTAGGCTGTGCCACTGTCAGACGATTTTGAGCAACTGCAATCACGTCTTCAACCATACGACCGAATACACGACGCAAAGCTTCGTGCCGACGGCGCATCTTGTCGAGACCGGAATAAAGTGCGTCGACCTCTGCAAAGGCAGGGCCAGTGATGGGAAGTTTCATCAGGTCGTCTTCTGTAAAGAGGCCCGAGCGCAAACCGTCATGCAGGTCGTGATGAGAATAGGCGACATCGTCAGCAATGGCGGCAACCTGCGCCTCAGCGCTGGCATGGGTGGAAAGTTCAAGATCCCAGAGAGCATTCACATCAAGCAGCGCATAGGGAAGCGGACCATCATGTTTAGCATCCGCATTGGCACCGATGACAGGGCCGTTGTGTTTAGCAATGCCTTCAAGGGTTTCCCATGTCAGGTTCAGGCCGTCGAAATCAGCATAGTGGCGTTCCAGCCGCGTAACAATACGAAGCGCCTGCGCGTTGTGGTCAAAGCCACCGTAAGGCTCCATAAGGAGGCAGAGCACGTCTTCACCCGTGTGTCCAAAAGGCGTATGGCCAAGATCATGGGCCAGCGCGATGGCTTCGGTGAGGTCTGCATTAAGACCCAAAACCCCCGAAATAGTGCGAGCAACCTGTGCAACCTCGATCGAATGGGTAAGACGGGTACGGTAATAATCGCCTTCGTGCTCGACAAAGACCTGCGTCTTGTGCTTGAGGCGGCGGAAAGCCGAGGAATGAATGATACGGTCGCGGTCGCGCTGGAAGGGCGAGCGAAACGAGGACATGCATTCCTTATGCAGCTGTCCGCGAGAGTGGTCGGGATGGCAAGCATAGGGTGCGAGCATGAGTGAAGCCTGTTCTTGTTGATCTGTATTTCCGCTACTATATTCAAAGTGACCCTTTTGGACCACGGAATTTCGTCATGGACCTGCAACTTCCCCCGCGCGTAACAGATCGCGCCTTTGCGCGCCTTGCCGAAATCTGCGAGGCAACTGGAGAACAAAAAGCGCTACGCGTGACAGTCGAGGGTGGCGGTTGTTCAGGCTTCAAATATGACATTCAGCTGGACAATCCAGGGGAGAATGATCTGGTACTAGAAAAGGCCGGACAAAGGGTACTGATAGATGCAGTGTCTCTACCCTTCCTGCAGAACGCGGTAATCGATTACACTGAAGAACTGATCGGGGCGCGTTTTGTGATTCAGAACCCAAATGCAACATCCTCATGCGGCTGCGGGACGAGTTTTTCGGTCTAACCTGACAAGCAAAAACTTACATTTCTCTTTGCTCTAGAAACGTTTTGCTCCGCACAAGCAGATGCACTGTAACTGGGAACAGACGAATACCCCTTTAGATCATCGTCTGACTTGTTTGGCACCCTGTCCCGACCTATGAGAGGGCGAAGGGAGACCGCCATGAAACTCGCCACATTTAACATCAACGGCATCAAGGCGCGGATCGAAGCGTTGCCGGCATGGCTGGCACAAGCCAAACCCGATGTGGTTTGTTTACAAGAAATAAAATCGGTGGATGAGGCGTTCCCGCACGAGATATTCGAGAATATGGGGTTCCGCGTCGAAACCCACGGGCAAAAGGGATTCAACGGAGTGGCAATCTTGTCGCGCCTGCCGCTGGAGGATGTGGTGCGCGGGTTGCCAGGCGACGAAAACGACGAGCAGTCACGCTGGATCGAAGCCACGGTCATCGGCGAGGCACAAGCGGTGCGAGTCTGCGGGCTGTACCTACCCAACGGCAATCCCGCACCAGGCCCAAAATATGATTATAAGCTAGCATGGATGGCGCGGATGAAAACGCGAGTGGCCTCCTTGCTGAAAACAGAAGAACCGCTGGCCTTTTGTGGCGATTACAACGTAATCCCGCAAGCCGAGGACGCAGCCAAGCCACAGAACTGGGAAACGGATGCGCTGTTCCTGCCAGAAACACGAGCAGCGTTTCGGCAAATCCTTAACCTTGGCCTAACCGATGCTTTCCGTGCGGTCGATCAGACACCGGGACAATATTCATTTTGGGATTATCAAGCAGGTGCATGGGAACGAAACAACGGCATACGCATCGACCATCTTCTGCTATCCCCACAATGTGCCGACCTACTGATTACGGCAGGCATCGACAAGGCGGTACGAGGGCTAGAAAAGCCATCAGACCATGTGCCGGTCTGGGTGGAACTAGCTGCGTAATTTTATCGCGAAACCCTCTAGCGCATATTGCACGGCATTCACCGAAAATGCTGATTTCGGATACATCATAAACAACAGCCTTTTCTTCATCAGGTTTTGCCGCAACACGATCTATGGGTGATCAATAACAATCATGTTCGTGACAGGCGGCATCGCGCCCAAATAGCTGCGCGACCCGTAAATACCGATAAAGACCTAATCGGTCTTCATTCGAAGCGCCTCCACTGCCTCCTCTGGATCGCTCGCGTGGACCAACGTTTCGCATGATGACGCAGATCGGCTAGGATCACCGTCCATATATATACTAATAAAGGGAAAACTCTGGAGGCGAGTAGCGGAATCGAACCGCTCTAGACGGATTTGCAATCCGCTGCATAACCTACCTGCCCACTCGCCATAGATGAATGTTGTCTACACGATAGGCAGTCTGCCTGCAAGGCAATACTCCAGAAAAACTTGGTGTAAAGTGGCCAGAGTTAGGCTGAGATCTGGGGATTCGTGACAGGCAGTGAGCAGCTATTTTTTGACTATTAGTGACAGCAAAAATACGCGTGGATTGGGCACAAGGCGATCTTTCATATTGAACATCACCCACTCATACTAATTTATGAAGAGAATCCATTGGAAATCATCGTGAATAATCATGCCTGAAAAAATTCCAACAAAGCGGCGGCGAGGAAATACCCTCGAAATTTGGGAAGTTTCCATCGTCAAGGCAATGTTCAAACGCGGTGGTCCTTTAAGAAATGACCAAGATATCTTAGCCTATTTTACGAGACCCAGTCGCTCCATCAATCACCGACTGATCGGAGAAATTAGGCACGAGATCAAACACAAGGAAATTACACCCGCGAGCGAAGATAATCTTAACGCATTCTTAGCAAACTGGCCAGACATCGACCATGAAACTGGTCTCAGCATCCGCGGTGATGAACTATTGATCAAAGCACGTGAAGCGATGATTGCTGCCGTACAAACATTCAACAGTGCAGGTCTGGTGTTCCGAGCAGAACTGTTTATCGTGACTGCAATAATTGCTTGGACATATCTACTTCACGCTTGGTTCAAACGTGAAGGCATCAATTACCGTTACCCAGATAAAAAGACCAATCAAGGTGCCGAGACGTATTGGGGACTAACGTATTGTTTAAAAAATAGTAAATGTCCCGCAAAAGGCGGAGTTGCTCGGAATCTAAATTTCTTAATCGAAATTCGCAATGAGATCGAACATCGTTCGACCAACCGTATAGACGATTCTCTCGGGGCAAAGCTTCAATCATGTGCCTTAAACTTCAATGATTTGATAAAGCATGAATTTGGAGATCATTATGGGTTGGAAAAGAGATTGCCATTGGCGTTACAATTTGTTTCTTTCGGGTCCGAACAGCGAATGGGAATTAAGCAAGCGTCGGGTCTGCCAAAGCACATTGAAGCCGCCATCAACGCCTTCGAACATGGCTTGACAAAAGAAGAACTCAAAGATCCTGCCTACCGTATGTCCTATGCCTTTGTTCCAATGACCACAAAAAAAACCGGAGCATCCGATACAGCAGTGCAGATTATAAAACCTAGTAGCGACGAGGCCAGAGAGATTGAAAAAATCATCCTGAAAGAAGTGAATAAAGACAGATATACATCCGGTAAGGTTGTGGCGAAGATGAACGCATCCGGTTTTCAAAAATTCAAAATTCACCACCATACAAAGCTGTGGAAATACATGGATGCTAAGAAAGAGGGCAAAGGATACGGGTGCATAGGCGATTATACAAACTCCTGGGTATGGTTTGACCAATGGGTGGATATTGTGATGATGCACTGTAAGGAGCAAGGTGATAAGTATCGCTGATCATTCACATCCAACCATACCCCAGTGGAAACGGAAAATAATGTATTTTCCGCACCTAGTTTCGATGCAAACTTCCGATGGCTTTTGTTACAAAAACTACGTCAATTTCCGCCTAGAAGGCTGCGTCAGATTTTCTTACGTCCCACAAAAAGTCACATAGCGCCCGAACCAACTCGGCGCGGGCGACATGAAAGCCTCGCGCTCCACAAAGGGTTCAACCACCGCTTCCAGCAATCCCTGGAAAAACCCCATGTCCCCGCCCGTCACCGCCGCCAGCGCTTCTTCGACCTGATGGTTGCGCGGAATCACCGCCGGATTAGCGGCCTTCAGCCGTGCCTCGACCCCCTCCTCCAAACGCAAACGCCACCGCACCAGCCACGCCCGCATCGGCGCAGGATCGGCAAACAGCGGCAATACCGCACCATCATCTGTCACCGCCTCCGCCAACCGCCGGAAGGTTAGCGTCCAATCTGCCCCTTGTCCCTCCATCGCCGCAATCAACCCATCCGCAAGTTCCTCGTCACCATCTTGCACACCGACCAGCCCCAACTTGCCACGCATCACCGCCAACCACTCTGTCCGATACCGTCCCGCAATCTCTCCCAACAACTCATTTGCTAGATCTACCGCCCTATCGCCATCTTCATCGAACAACGGCAACAATGTCTCGGCCAACCGCGCCAAATTCCAGCCAAGAATCAAAGGTTGGTTCCCGTAAGCATAGCGCCCGCCGTGGTCTATCGACGAAAACACCGTCCCCGCCGCGTATGCCTCCATAAAGGCGCAAGGCCCATAATCAATGGTTTCACCCGAAAGCGTCATATTATCGGTGTTCATCACTCCATGGATAAAGCCCACCCCCATCCACTGCGCGATCAATCGCACCTGTGCCGCCACCACGGCCCCAAAAAGTGCGACATAAGGATTCTCCGCCTCCACACATTTGGGATAATGCCGCTCAATTGTATAATCAGCCAAGGCACGAACCTTATTGATCTCACCACGCGCCGAAAAAAACTGGAACGTCCCCACACGAATATGGCTCGCTGCCACCCGCGTCAGCACCGCACCAGGCAAAGCAGTTTCGCGATACACATCCTCGCCTGTCGCCACTACGGCCAAAGCCCGCGTAGTCGGAATACCAAGAGCATGCATCGCCTCACCAAGCAGATATTCCCGCAACATTGGCCCCACTGCAGCCTTGCCATCTCCGCCCCGGGAAAACGGCGTCCGACCTGCCCCCTTCAGCACGATGTCGCGTCGTCGTCCCGCCCTGTCAATCACCTCACCCAACAGATGCGCCCGTCCATCGCCCAACTGCGGCGAAAAGCCTCCAAACTGGTGCCCGGCATAGGCCTGCGCAATCGGCTCCGCCCCCTCGGGCAGTACCGTACCCGACAACACAGCAGCCGCATCCTCGCTCAATTCCACGCCGAGCTCGGTCGCCAGCGCATGATTCAATACCAAGGCTTTCGGCGCAGGCGAGAAAGCCGGGTCCACAGCCAGCCATGCGCCCGGCAAAGCCCGCCTATAGCTGTTGTCGAAACAAAAAGCGGGCAACCTCATTGCAAAACCTCCAGAGGCGGGAAGCATCAACCCGATATGAGCGACGTCTTCAATCCTTAACAAGCGAGACGTTAATTTACTCAGCTAACATCTATCTTGGCGATCTTCGCAAAAGACTCCACATCCATCCACGCGCCGATCAAGCCTTTGAACAGCTTTTATCTTCCGCAAAACCATCCGCTACAAAATTTCAAGGCGCCACGGGCACCCAAATCACATCATCTATATGGGGGGCACCGGTCGCCAGCATCACCAACCGGTCAAAACCCAGCGCGATCCCGCTTGCGTCGGGCATATGCTCCAGAGCGGCAAGGAAATCCTCATCTACCGGATAGCGTTCTCCGTAGATCAGTTCTTTCTTATCCATCTCCAGGTCAAAACGCCGCCGCTGTTCATCAGCGTCTGTCAACTCCCCAAACCCATTAGCGACCTCCACCCCGCAGACATAAACTTCGAAACGTTCAGCCACGCGGCTATCCCCCGCCACAGGCCGCGCCAGCGCCGCCTCGGCCGCCGGATAACGGTCTAAGACCGTAATCCGACCGTTACCAAGTTGCGGCTCAACCTTCTCGGAAAGCGCACGGCTTAACATATCAGACCACGTATCGTCCGCCGCGGCCCGAATACCCGCCACAGCCATCTGCGCGCGCAGCGCCTCCGCATCAGGTATCCCGTCGGACCCAATGGTTGCCAGAAGATCAATGCGGGCATGGGCGGCAAAAGCCTCGGCCACACTTAATCGTTCATAAGGCAGAAACGGATCGCAAACACGATCACGGTAGCGCAACAGCTCACCCCGCGTCGCCACTACAGCAAGACACAGAAACTCGGCAACATCCTCCATCAACACAGTGTAGTCCTCACCAACGCGATACCATTCCAGCATGGTAAATTCAGGAGAATGCAGTGCCCCCCGCTCGCGATTGCGCCAGACATGAGCGAAAGCCGCGATCCGTTTCTCGCCCGCGGCTAGCAACTTCTTCATCGCAAATTCAGGACTGGTATGAAGATACATCACCCGCTCCGCACCGTCATTCCCGATAGAAGTGGTCGCAAAAGCATGCAGATGCGTCTCATTACTAGGAGAAACCTGCAAAGCCACCGGATCAACCTCGACAAAATCGCGCTCCGCAAACCAAACCCGCAGCGCCGCCTGAATGCGATTACGCGCCAGTAAAATCTCCCGCCGATCTGCATGTCGCGCTTTAGTCCACCACATCCCATCCATAATCCTGCCCGCTTTCGATTTGAGATTTACTACAAAACA
>JADZAO010000122.1 GCA_020852535.1 Paracoccaceae bacterium
GATGCCGTCGTTGTGTTTGGCGCACGAATTTTGTTGTCTTATGCTGCTTTTGTTCAGTGATCTTGGATGTGACGTGCAGTTTTTCTATGTGTATTACTGTCAGGTCGAACTATAGAGTTGTTTTTGTTTGCGCGACTTTTTCAGGTGTAGAAATCAATCTTCGGACATTTTCGTTGACCATGTGGTCAGGTTATGGTGCGCTGTGACTTGACCACATGGTCAGAAAACGAGTCGTTCAACCGAATCTTAAGCAGTGTGGAATAGGGGTGCAAAAAGTGTCCCACCACAAGGAGACCAGCAGAATGTCGGCACCGAGGAAAAATCTGCGTATTAATTCAGCGCGTCTTTGGGACAGCTTGATGGAAATGGCGCTTGTCGGCCCTGGTGTGGCTGGCGGATGCAACCGTCAGACCATGACCGATGCCGATAATGAGGGGCGGCATCTGTTCAAGCGTTGGTGTGAGGCCGCAGGCATGTCGATGGGTGTCGATAGCATGGGCAACATGTTTTTCACGCGAGAAGGCACTGATTCTGCTGCGCTGCCAGTTTATATGGGCAGCCATCTCGATACTCAGCCCACGGGCGGCAAATATGACGGTGTTTTGGGGGTTTTGGGAGCGTTGGAAGTGGTGCGGTCGATGAACGAGCTTGGCATCAGGACCAAACACCCGATTGTGGTGACAAACTGGACTAACGAGGAGGGCGCACGTTTCTCTCCCGCAATGCTGGCGAGTGGCGTCTTTGTCGGCATCCATACTGAGGATTATGCTAAAAGCCGCACTGATCTTAATGGTAAGCGCTTTGGCGATGAGCTGGAGCGTATCGGTTGGGTTGGCGATGAAAAAGTCGGTGCGCGCAAAATGCATGCTATGCTGGAATTGCATATCGAGCAGGGGCCAATATTAGAAGCTGAGGGCAAGACCATCGGCGTTGTGACGCATGGGCAGGGTCTGTGGTGGCTGGAAATCACCCTGACTGGAAAGGATGCCCATACTGGCAGTACGCCGATGAATATGCGGGTCAATGCAGGGCTTGGGATGGCGCGGATCACTGAACGCGTGCATCAAATTGCCATGAGCCATCTACCCAATGCCGTGGGGGCGGTTGGACAGGTTAAAGTCTTTCCTAACAGCCGCAACGTTATTCCGGGTAAGGTTGTCTTTACTGTCGATATTCGCTCGCCAAATCAGGCAAAGCTTGATGCGATGAAAGCCGAGGTGATGCGTGCGGCTCATGCGGTGGCAGTCGAACTGGGGCTTGGCTGTACGCTTGAGGAGGTGGGTCACTTCGACCCCGTTACCTTTGATCCTTCACTGGTCAAGGTGGTGCGCGGCGCGGCTGAACGGTTGGGCTATAGCCACATGGATATTGTCTCAGGCGCGGGACATGATGCTTGCTGGATTAACCGTGTGGCACCTACTGTGATGATCATGTGTCCTTGCGTGGACGGTCTTAGTCATAACGAAGCGGAAGAGATAAGTCCTGAATGGGCCGCGGCGGGTGCGGATGTATTGCTGCATTCGGTGTTGGAAGTGGCGGAAGTTGTATCTTGACTTAGGGGGGCGAGGGCTTTGTGTCCTCGTTATCTGAGCATATTTTAAGATAGGGAATGAGGGCGTAATCGTCCTACAGGGAGAGATGCGATGGCAACGAAGATCATCAAGAATGGTACCGTGGTTACAGCAGACCTGAGTTATAAGGCTGATGTGCGCATTAAAGATGGTGTGATTGCTGAGATTGGCCCTGAACTGACGGGGGGCGAGCTGCTCGATGCCTCGGGTTGTTATGTGATGCCCGGCGGAATTGATCCGCATACGCATTTGGAAATGCCATTTATGGGCACTTATTCGGCCGATGATTTCGAAAGCGGCACGCGGGCAGCATTGTCGGGCGGGACGACGATGGTCGTGGATTTTATTCTGCCGGGGCAGGGGCAGGGACTGATGGATGCGGCCCAGATGTGGCACAATAAGTCAGGTCGTGCGCATTGTGACTATAGCTACCACATGGCGGTGACCTGGTGGGGTCAGAAGGTCTGGGACGATATGGAGGATGCAGTTAAATCTGGCATCACCAGTTTCAAGCACTTCATGGCCTATAAAGGCGCCTTAATGGTGAACGATGACGAGATGTTTCATTCTTTCCGTCGCGTGGGCGATCTGGGGGGCGTGGCTCTGGTTCATGCCGAGAACGGTGATGTGGTGGCGGAACTGACCGCCAAGTTGTTGGCCGAGGGGAACACGGGGCCAGAAGCACATGGTTATAGCCGACCACCTGCGGTGGAGGGCGAGGCGACTAATCGTGCTATTATGATCGCTGATATTGCAGGCGTGCCGCTTTATGTGGTTCATACCTCTTGTGAGGAAGCGCACGAGGCTATTCGGCGGGCTCGGCAGGCGGGTAAGCGTGTCTGGGGCGAGCCACTCATTCAGCACCTGACGCTGGATGAAACCGAATATTTTCACCCCGATTGGGATCATGCGGCGCGGCGGGTGATGTCACCCCCGTTTCGCAACAAGCAGCATCAGGACAGCCTGTGGGCGTGATTGCAATCGGGTAGTTTGTCGTGTGTAGCGACAGACCATTGCGCCTTTACCACAGAACAGAAGCGCTTTGGTGTGGGCAATTTTTCTAAAATTCCGAATGGAACGGGCGGGCTTGAGGACCGTGTGCCGATGCTTTGGACGCATGGTGTTGCCACAGGTCGTTTGACGCCGGAAGAGTTCGTGGCTGTCACTTCGACCAATATCGCGAAAATCCTGAATATGTATCCAAAGAAGGGTGCGGTTTTGGTGGGCGCTGATGCCGATCTGTTGGTTCTAGATCCTAAGGCAGAAAAAATAATATCGGCAAAAAATCAGCAATCCTCCATAGATTATAATGTGTTCGAAGGACAAAAGGTCACGGGTCTTCCGCGCTTTACCCTGAC
>JADZAO010000123.1 GCA_020852535.1 Paracoccaceae bacterium
AATAAGTCTTTAAATTTTTGTAATATTTTCCCTCCAGTCTTGCTCGAAACATCATATTCTTCTTCCGCAAAACGTATCTTCGCGACCATGTAGCGTTCGGCTCGCATCCTGATCGCAATTGAGAGAACAATTTTGTGCTCTAGATTTATGCCATCGGCAACGTCCTCACACTCGTCGGCAGTCGCGAATAAATGGTCGATAACTTTCTTTGTCAAATCAACATCTGGAAATTTACAACTCGCCAAATAACGTTCGAACACAATCTTGTAGTCTTGAATGGTAAGGGCTTCAGTCTCATCTTTAAAGTGGAGCATCCTAGTAAGCTGTAGATAGTCATCTTTAGCGTTCCCATCTGCATCTTTTATGCCGCACGTATACTCAATTAAGTTACGCAGAAACGGGATATACGCTACTAAAACGGCCGGTTCTTCTAATCGCTCCTGCCACTTACAAAATGGGCTCTGGATGTCCGTCCGTTCAAATGGCTCAAGTTTGATCCCATCCTCAGATCGAAAAGCCAGCCGACACTGGTGTGCTGGACAGATTTCTCTACCTGAAATTGTTCGTAGAAAATCAAAATTATGAGTCAGAATGATAGCTAGGAACTTTGTGTCTTCAACCTTGGTCACATCTTCCAAGAAATCAATAATCGCGAATTTATTCTTGTAGTCAAACGAGTCCGAAATATCATCAAAAACAAAGAGGGTTTTGTCTCGGTTCTTCCGCCGCACAGACACCTCATACATGATATCCAAGATGTAGAGCGCTCGGCTTTCACCGGTGCTCAACGCCCGAAGTAAGTCTTGCTTCTCATCTGAAGAATATCGCCTCTCCTTGTCCACATCTCTAACAGCGTAGACTATGGATGGAGCACTACCTTTGAGGATCGCCTCTGCTTTGTTCTCAACAGAAAGTTCGAATGGCAGATAAAGAAAACGACGATTAAAGTCCGCAACCACGGCATCCCAATCACCTCTGCTTTCATTCGCCTCTATGATGATTTTATCTCGATCGATTTGACCAGATCGATACTCTGAAACGAGCGCTTTGTACTCATCAAATGCCCTGCGAAGATACTGTATCCACAGATCACGCTTCAGGCTTTCCGGATTGCTTAGTCGCGGCAGAAGGTGTTTGTTTTCAGTGATGTAATCCCGGAAAGCCTGCAGTTCTTTGTTTTTGAACTTCGAGTTGAACGTATCGAACTTCTTCGCTACGGCTTTATCCCTCAGAATGCGAAGCTTTTCCTCCTCAATGCGGTCTCGAAGAAATTGATCCGACGAGACCTCTTCAATTTTTTCAGTATTTTTATCTACCAAGCTAATGCGATGCCCAGCACTGAAGAAGTTATGATCCTCAAGCTGCCGTTGAACCTGTACCACATTATGATATTGAAATTTCTCTCGAAGGATCGGCGACTTCTTCGTAATCTCATTATACGTTTGCGCGAAGTCTCCGACCGCAGCCGCTACATCTTCACTGGAAAGGAATTGCTGAACTTTTGGGTCAAAAATGGTTTTATAGTCGACTTTAGAAAGTTCTGATAGGCTCGTTCCCGTGAGTTCATCTTCTATTGCAGAAAGTACCGCATAGTAGCTGCCGCCAAACACATCCTCAATAATCGAGTCTAAATTTTCCAGCGACCGTTCACTAAACCCTGCAGCCTTCCTAAGAGCTTTATCCAAAGCCTTTTTTGCTTTATCAATAGACTGATGGATTGTCTCGTACTTAGACCTGAGCTCGGCGTTTGCGAGAAGAGTAGACACCTGACTTGAAGAGAATTTATCATCGTAAGACTTAACGACGAAAATCTCCTCTTTCTTGAGGACTTTGCCATTCAGCGTGACTTCGCAATTGGGTTTGCGATCGGGGAAATGTAGGTCCTTCGGCGTTTTGCCTTCTGAAAGGTCAGTCATTGTCTTCGCAAACGATGTCTTCATAACCCCGTTCGGGGCATAGATTGCGAAGCCTTTATGCTTGAACTCCAGCTCCGCCTCTAATTTTCCAATTCCATAACAATATCTAAGGTTTATGTTCAGCTTGTCGGTCACGATATTCTCCAAGTGATACCTGCCCCAACAGCCAGCTGCAACCGGAGCCGGTAGCTGATTGACGTCTTTCGACGAGGATTGAGCAATCCCCCGGCGCGCGGAGCGTGCAGCGGGTAGGACAAAAAAGACTGACCGATGAGCAATCTTTGGTCGCTTCCGTCATGGGCATCAAATCAGTTTGAACGCCGCCAATCCCACGGCATTTCAAAGCTGCCAGCCCAGATGTTCAATTCGCTTTGCCGCGCCTGATCCTCTTGCCCGACATAGTCAGTGGACTACTTGCGATAGGCGACAGCCCAGCCGTTTTGGACCATCCAAGCGTTCAAGTCCTCACCCGACAGGTAACAGACTGCCAAAGCACGCTTGTACCTATCCCGGCCATGCGCTTTGCAGGCGACGGTGCCCGTGCCGATCTTGTCGGCAAGAGCAAATGCCGATGCACGACCGCACCGCCAAGGCGCGCCAGAAGGGTCATTGCAGCTCTGTCGGCTCTCAGGCGCATCAATACCTTCGAACCTGATCCGCTGATTGTGGATTTCAATGGTGTCGCCATCAATGATAGAAGCACGGCCGACGATCTGACTGTCAGCCAAGGATGGCGTGGCTGTGGCAAACAGCATCGCAGCGTACAAAATCGCACACAGGCGCAGCAGGGATTTGATATTTCTTGGACAAGGCCTCAGATACTCACTGCGACCAATATAAGGCGCGAGCATCGGCGGTTCTACATTTTCTGTCTCCATCGCTGATGGAGTCGCCTCGATATCTTTGGCCTGCATCCGGTTGCAAGGCATATGAGAAAACATATTATCCAACATTCAAAGGGGCGGAGGCGCCATGACAGGAAGTTCAATTCCCGCGAGTTAACCGTCTGCATCGTCTTTTGCAACCGCAATTACTACAAAGTTTCTGGCGTTCGTGCTATGGTCGCAATTCTGCCGCCAAGCTCAGAATGCACCTCAAGAAAATCACTGGCGAATATATCAGTGCGTCTTGCGATACTCGGGTTTCAACGCGACGCGGGGCCGCACGCACTGGGAGGCTGGAGTATCATCCAGCTGTCCTGCTCAAGCTGTTCGTCTACGGCTAGCTGAACCGAAGCCCCTCGGCCTCGACACTCTTTGTCATCAAGGGCTTCACGCAGTCTTACGAAGTTTTGCGCTGTGAAACGCCGCCTTCGGGTGTCTCTGTTTACACCGAAAGCACACAAACCTGCTTCAACTGCAGTTCATTTCGATTTCGCCAACATGCTGAAATCGCACGGTATTTTTAATCCTCCTCAATTTTAATGGCGGGCGGATGGAAAGAGACACGGGGCGTTCAGAGGCTGATTTCGGCCCCATCACCAGTCTCCGAAAGGCGGATGGCCTCGCTAAAGCCCTTTGAAAAAAAAGAAAAAAGATCCCTTCGAAGACCTCGTCTCAGGTTCGCGATGTGCAACTGGCGGACAGAGAGGGATTCGAACCCTCGAGACGGTTCCCCGCCTACACACTTTCCAGGCGTGCGCCTTCGACCACTCGGCCACCTGTCCATGGAGAGTGTCATAAGACTTGGTTGCACGGGGTTCAAGAGACGTTGGTTCAAAGCATTGGGGCCTTTTCTCGCCTGATCATCACCGCCGTCACACCCCTCTTCTGAAGGAAAAACGACACTAATCTAACGATCAAGGATAATCGATACACGGCGGTTCTGACGGCTTTTCTTCTCTATCTTACCAAGGTTCACATGGCCAATCTCAGCGGTACGGGCAACATGGGTACCACCGCAAGGTTGCAAATCAACCTGATGGCCTGCCGTGCCAATCCGTACCAGACGCACCAGTCCCTGCCCCACGGGCGGCTGCACCAACATAGTCTTAACAAGCCCCGGATTAGCGGCCAGTTCCTCGTCAGTGATCCACTCTTCGCTCACCGTCAGATCCAGCGCGATCAGCGTATTCAGCTTTTCTTCAATCGCCGCAATATTGGCGGGTGGTTCAGGCATGTCGAAATCCAACCGCCCGCGCTCGGCTCCAATCTGTCCGCCCGTCACCGGCAAGGGGATCACCACCGACAAAAGATGTAGCGCCGTATGTACCCGCATATGCCGATACCGCCGCTCCCAGTCGAGCCGCTGCCTGACCACCGTTCCCAGAGCAGGCAGTGCCATTGGCTCGGCCATCACCAGCGCCACCTGTCCGCCTTCGGCCTTAACCGCAGTGGCGATAGGCATCGAAGCGCCACCCCAAACAATCCAGCCAGAATCCCCCGGCTGACCGCCACCCGTAGGATAAAACACCGTCCGGTCGAGCAATATTCCTCCCTCAGCGGTATGGCCGACCACCACACCGTCGGCCTCGCGCAAATAAGCGTCGGCACGAAAGAGCAATTCGGTCACGTCACACTCCTTGCAATATCCGTCCCGCCCTCAACTTAGAAAAGCGCATCTATGGCTTCCACGCCATGGCGTCTTTTTTCAGGCGGGGAGCTAAAGGCGGCAGAAGCTGCCTTGTACAAAATCACGTCCAGCGGCACGGAGGTAACAGCGGACGCATATCGATCTCTTCGGCAGCGAAGCGCTCACGAATCTGGTGGTTCACCTCACTCCGCACATTCACCGAGAAATTTACATCCCGCAAAATCATACGAATTTCATACTGTTGCCCATCGCTATTGAACCCCATCAGCGCCACCACCGGCGCAGGCTTCAGCAAAACTAGGGGCTGCGCCTCAGCGATCTCGCGCAGCACCTTCTCAACCTTACGGCTGTCGGTACCATGCGCCACCGTCACCGACACGATCAGCCGCCCCGACAGGTTAAACCGCGTCCAGTTCGTCACCCTTCCGGCAACCAAATCAGTGTTAGGAACAATCACATCCGAGCGATCGAATGTCTGGATACGGGTCGAGCGGACTGAGATCGACTTAACCACACCCTCCACGGTACCAACCTCGATCCAGTCACCCTCGCTCACCGGTCTCTCAATCAAAAGAATGATGCCCGAGACGAAGTTCGACACAATATTCTGCAAACCAAAACCGATACCAACCGAAAGCGCACCGGCAACTATGGCCAGACCTGAAAGGTCGATCCCCGCAAAATTAATTGCCAACAACGCCGAGAGGATGATCCCGACATAGCCCAGCCCCGCGATAACCGCGTTTTTTCCACCCTGGTCCAGCGAGGTGCGCGGCAGCACCGTGCCCTTCAGCGCCCCCTGTACGAGCCGCGTAATAGTGTAACCAGCCGCAAAGATTACCAAAAACAGAAGAAAATCTGTAGGCGAAACCCGTGTCTGTCCAAACTGGAACCCTTCGAGAAAACGCTGCCAAAGCTCGGTTATATCAGCCAGCTGCGCACCCCAAATCAGCGCAAATAACGGCAGTGAGGCCACAACCATACAAAATCCGATAAGCACGGGTAAAAGCCCGTCCTGATCAACAGCCTCACTTTTTGTCACCAGCCCATAAAGATCAGCCACCAACCGTTGCAGTACGAACAAAAGCGCCACCAGCCCCAGCGACCCTGCCGTCGGATAAACCAAAGCCCTCGCTGCCGCGATATAGCCCACCACAGCCAGCAAAGGCCCGACAATACCGACCAGCATTGCACCTCGCGCGATCAACGCCAGAACCCGCGCGACATAACCTGCCACCTCGGCGCGCACCTCAGCCCGAATGGTCCGTCCCATCAAATGGCCCAACCGCAACAGCGGCACCGCCACAGCCACCAGTACGGGAAAGGATGTCACCGAAAGCGTCGCCTGCTCTACCCCGCGCTGTTCAAGAATGACGTCCCGCAGCACCTCGACCCCGAACGCCACGCCGATGGCCGTGGTCAAGAACCGCCCTTCGTCTCGCCGCTCGGGCGGCGAAGCAAACAACGTGTCACTATGCTCATCGACCGGAAAGACCATCGACCCCAGCCAATGTGCAAGAAAAACGTTAAAAACCGCAAAGGGCAACACATCCAATACCGCACTGCCAAGTGCACCCATCGTTCCGGTCAACCGCAGAGAATAGGCCAACGCCATAATCCCCACGACAGGTGCTATCACCTGACCTACCGAAACCGCGAGCGCCACCACGCGCCTTGCCCGCGCAGTCTGCCGCTCGGGCAAAGCTCGGGCCAGACGAGCCACGAGGGGATGCCCACGCCATAAAAGACCAATCCCGCCTGCCAGCATGACAAGGATCAGAGGCAGGTTATCAAACAACTGCCGACTTGCCTCACCCTTCTTCCAACGAAAGACACTTTCAGTATAGAAAGCCAGCGCCGTATCGCGTAATTCTCCCAATGCTGCGGGCCAGTTCGCCGGATTAATCGGCGCAGGCCACAACTGCAGCAACTGGTCGGCCTGCCGCTCGCGGCGAATGCGGTCAATCTCTCCAATCAGCCCATCCGCACGGCGATAAGCTTCTTCCGCCGCAATCCCTGGCGCTTGCAGTTTGATCAACTGGTCGCTCAATTCCACGCGTCGCTGCGCGATCTCTTCGGCCTCAGTCTCGCCTTCACCAGGCACAGGACCCAACGCCGCAATCTGCTCACGCAGAGTGGCAATTCGAGTGGCGTTAGAATTCTGCAATACAAGAAAAGCCGCTCGCCAATCGACCAGCTGTTCGCGCAATTCGCCCACTGCGCTTTCTTTCACCGCCGCACTGGCCAAGGTCTGTTCAGCCCGAGCCGCCGCCTCTTCCCACGCGTTATAATCAAGGCTGCGCGAACTGCCTGATCCTTTAGAAACCACCAACCCACTCGGTGCCTTCTGCACCACAATACTGGGACGATTCTGCGTGTCAGCTGTCGTCTGCGCCACCGCTGGCATAGCAAAAACCAGCGCTACCAGCACCGGCACCAGTCGCCGCCAAAAAACGCAGTGCAAAATGCCCATTGACCTCATACGTCCTCAAACACAGTAGGGATCGTCCGATGCGCACGATCCAGCCATTTAGGAACGGGCAGCCCCTTTTCCTTCAGGAAAGTGGGATTATAGAGCCTAGACTGATAGCGATTGCCGTAATCACACAAAATCGTCACAATCGTATGGCCCGGCCCCATCTCCTTAGCCATGCGAATCGCCCCCGCAATATTGATCCCCGAAGACCCACCCAGACAAATACCCTCCTCCTCCAGCATTTCAAAGACCAAAGGCAGCGCCTCTGCGTCAGGAATGCGATAGCTAAAATCCGGCTTTAATCCTTCGAGGTTTGCCGTGATCCGTCCCTGCCCAATCCCTTCAGTTATAGATATGCCGGGGCTATCCAAAACGCCCGTAGTATAAAACGAATGCAGTGCAGAACCCTCGGGATCAGCCAGACCAATCTTGACACCATTAGGCTGCAAGGCAAGCCCCACACCAGCCAAAGTTCCCCCCGATCCCACGGCGCAGATGAAACCATCAACCTTGCCACCCGTCTGTTCCCAAATTTCAGGCGCAGTCGTCTCAATATGCGACTGCCGGTTTGCAACGTTGTCAAACTGATTGGCCCAGATCACGCCATTAGGTTCAGTCCGCGCCAAAACCTCGGCCAAACGACCCGAATAACGCACATAATTGTTCGGATTTTTATAAGGAGCCGCTGGAACCTGCACCAATTCGGCACCCGCAAGCCGCAACATTTCCTTCTTTTCTAAGCTTTGCGTCTCAGGAATGACAATCACCGTCTTAAACCCCATCGACGCGCCGACCAACGCCAGCCCAATTCCGGTATTACCGGCCGTACCTTCCACGATAGTACCACCGGGTTTGAGCAACCCCTTCGCGACAGCATCCTTAATAATGTAAAGGGCCGCGCGGTCCTTAACCGACTGGCCAGGATTAAAAAATTCGCATTTCCCGAAAATCGTGCAACCCGTGATCTCGCTCGCCCGTTTCAACTTCAACAGCGGCGTGTTGCCGATGGTCTCGGCCAGATCGTTATACGTGCGCATGTCACGATCCCTTGCTTTTCTAGCCAACGTTTAGGCGCACAAGACCGCAAACTCAAGTGGTGTCACCGCGCTGCACGGTTCTAGTCTGCGAGATAAGATTTTAAAAAGCCGAGGCTACCAACAGCACAGCATCGAACCTTCAATTAACGACGACAGGATCTGTAATCTCCCAGATACGTCCAACAGCAAGTCGGATGCCGCGCCCACCCCGACCGTCTTGCACAGCGGCCAAATCAACAACATACTAGGAATCCGCAGTGACGATATCGCTATATCCCGCAAAAAAACTACAAAGACGAGTTTTCCTCTTACCAGAAAAGCAATCTCCTCCAGCCTGGAGCTCACCAGATAAACGAAGGGCGAGGTAGCTAAAAATAGTAACCCATCTGCGTCATATCAGTTCCTCGCGCTTCGTCCTTATTTCCAAGAACGTAACGCGGTGCTAAGGCAGATCCAACTCTCATCCGAGTCCACCGGAGCTCCCATGTCTGCCATCACCGAACCTAAACTGATTTCGGGCAACGCGAACCTCTCGCTTGCCAAATCTATCGCCTCCCACATGTCGATGCACCGCGGCATGTCGGTCAACCTTGTTGATGCACGGGTGGAACGATTCAACGATCAGGAAATCTTCGTCGAGGTTTTCGAAAACGTGCGCGGCGAGGACATGTATGTGATCCAGCCAACTTCAAACCCCGCCAACGACAACCTGATGGAGCTCTTGATCATGGTCGATGCGCTGCGCCGTTCCTCGGCGTCACGCATCACCGCTGTAATCCCCTACTTCGGCTACGCACGGCAAGACCGCCGAGCCAAGGCCCGTACGCCAATCAGCGCCAAACTCGTCGCCAACCTAATCACCGAGGCAGGCATAGACCGCGTATTAACGCTCGACCTGCACGCGACACAAATCCAAGGCTTCTTCGACCTTCCGGTCGACAACCTTTACGCCAGCCCCATCTTCGCGCTCGACATTGAACACCACTTCAAGGGCCAGATGGACGACATCATGGTCGTTTCGCCTGATGTAGGCGGTGTGGCCCGCGCCCGCGAACTAGCAAAACGCATCCATGTCCCCCTGTCTATCGTCGATAAACGCCGCGAAAAAGCGGGCGAAATAGCTGAAATGACTGTAATCGGCAACGTGACCGGCAAAAAATGCATCATCATCGACGACATCTGCGACACGGCAGGCACACTCTGCAAAGCTGCCGAAGTGCTGATGGAAAACGGCGCGAAGGAAGTGCATAGCTACATCACTCACGGCGTTCTTTCGGGCCCCGCAGTCGAGCGCATCACTAAATCAGTCATGAAATCGCTTGTTATTACAGATAGCATTGAACCGACCGACAAGTTGAAAGCCGCCCCGAATATCCGTATTGTTCCTACCGCGCCTATATTTGCCCAAGCCATCCTAAACATCTGGAGCGGCACCAGCGTCTCGTCGCTGTTCGAAGTAGACACCCTCGTACCGATCTACGAAGGCATGTACCAGAGATCCTAATACCGCCAAAAGTGTGCGGCAATCGCGCATCTTACTCACTCCAGATTCCACAGCTCTTCGTCTCGCATTACTCCGACGGCCATCCAGTTGGCCCGCAGCCATACGATTTTCTCATAACCCTAAGTACAAAACGCCAGCTGAAACCTCGTAAGCATGATAAGCTCAGGCAGGGCATGTAATACATCCTTAAAGAAAATCACATAACGGCTTTCCTGTTCGCCCACACCGGCTCACATCGAGCCATCATTAATATAGTCAAAAAATAGAATATATCTCCCCTGCAAGACACCTATATTTCTCATTAATAACAATTTTTATGAGCTTTGGACTAATAAGTTTACCACATCTATCTTGGCAAACACATAATGTAAAAAACCCCGCCTTTTGGCGGGGATTCTTATTTCTGCTAGAAGTAGTAACGGATCAAAAACCCGTCGTTGCCCGCAGAGCGGCCATATCTGCAACGAGCTTGTCGGCCGTATCCTTATCCTCGATCACAGCCTCGCGAGCCTCGGCAGCGAGAGAATCAAAAAGCGCGGCGTTAACCTCTTCCAGCGGAACCGCACGCTCGGCCAAAATCGAAATACCTGCCGCCGTAATTTCGGCAAAACCACCGGTTACAACATAAGATTTTGTGCCGTCAGCGCAGAATGCCCGAAGAATGCCGGGCCGTAGCGTAGTGATGGTAGGGGCATGCCCCTCCATCGCCGTCAAATCACCATCGGCGCCCGGAATCTGAACCTCGGTCGCGGCAACAGATGCAAGCCTCCGCTCCGGCGAAACGAGATCGAATTGCAGCGTGCTTGCCATGTCGCCCCCTTAGGCCACAGCCGCAGCGAGACGCTGAGCCTTGGCAATCACTTCTTCAATGTCGCCGACCATATAGAAAGCGGCTTCCGGCAAGTGGTCATATTCACCGTTAACCACTGCTTTGAAGGAAGCGATGGTTTTCTCCAGCGGAACCTGAACACCGTCCGAACCCGTAAACACTTTTGCAACGTCAAAGGGCTGCGACAAGAAACGCTGGATCTTACGGGCCCGGGCCACCGTCAGCTTATCCTCTTCCGACAATTCATCCATACCAAGAATGGCGATGATATCCTGAAGCGATTTATAGCGCTGGAGGATGCCCTGAACCGAACGGGCGACGTTATAGTGCTCCTCACCGATAACAGCGGGATCGAGCAGACGTGAGGTCGAATCGAGCGGGTCAACGGCTGGATAAATGCCAAGTTCCGAGATCGCACGCGACAAAACGGTCGTGGCATCAAGGTGGGCAAACGACGTTGCCGGAGCAGGGTCGGTAAGGTCATCAGCAGGAACGTAAATTGCCTGAACCGAGGTGATCGAGCCAGCCTTGGTCGAAGTGATACGTTCTTGCAACGCGCCCATGTCGGTTGCCAACGTCGGCTGATAGCCTACGGCCGAGGGGATGCGACCCAGAAGTGCAGACACTTCCGAACCGGCCTGTGTGAAACGGAAAATATTATCGACAAAAAACAAAACATCCGTCCCCGACTGGTCACGGAACTGTTCAGCTAGCGTCAAACCAGTCAGAGCCACACGCGCACGTGCTCCCGGCGGTTCGTTCAT
>JADZAO010000124.1 GCA_020852535.1 Paracoccaceae bacterium
GCGGCCCCCATCCACGGAGACCTTGAGCAGTCGCAACGCATGAAAACACTCGACGGCTTCCGTGACGGCTCATTGCACCTGTTAGTAGCCTCCGACGTTGCCGCCCGCGGTCTCGACATTCCAGCCGTTTCCCACGTATTCAACTTCGACGTACCATCGCATCCCGAGGACTATGTCCACAGAATCGGTCGTACCGGACGCGCCGGACGTTTGGGCAAAGCTATAACCATCGCGGTTCCAAACGATGATAAATATATCTCTGCTATCGAAAATCTCGTAAAAAAACCAATCCCGAAAGGAGAACTGCCTGAAGGACTTGATTTTGCCTCTGCCGACAGCAGTGGTCCCGCCCACAACGGAAACCGCCGTGACGCTGGACGCAGCAAACGCGGAGAAGGCCGCGACCGCGCGTCGCGTCAGGTCCATACTCACGGCAAAGAGGCATCGATGAACCCGATTACCACCATGGTGGAAGTCGTAGCAGAAGACGCACCCCACCGTGAGTATAGCCCGCGGGAAGAACGCCGCTCCAACAACCGCGGCGAAGGCAGATCAGAAAACCACAACCGCAACGACCGCCTGCGCGAGGATCGTCGCGATCCGCCAGTCGTTGGCATGGGCGATCACGTACCTGACTTCATCCTGCGCAGCTTCAAGATAGCCCAACCAACAATAGACAATACCGAAGAAAAAAACGCCCCCACTGAAGACTAAAACTTCCGCCAGAAATGAGAAAGGCCCTGCAACAGCAGGGCCTTTCATCATTCACACGCAGCGATTCACTCGTCTGTCAGCTTTGAGACGACCACCGTCACTTCCGGCTTTTTGCCGATCTCTTCAATACCGACATGCCGCACGATGCGCCGCAGCGCCTCTTCCAGTTTTTCATCGTCGTACAGCAGCTTCTTGCCCACTCCGTTAAGGAATTTATTTAGCTCTTTCTCAAGCGCATCGACCAGCGGCAGACCACGCCCCTGCTCCGGCACGCCGAGCAATTCAACCAAGGCGTCGCCCAGCATCTCATTGTCGTCGTCAAGAAGGAGCGTCACAGTCACATGACCATTCAGCGCCATGCGAATACGGTCCCTCACTATGCCATCCATCGCACCTATCAACACCAAGCCGTCCAGATACGTCCGACCCGTTTCGATATAATCCACCACTTTAGGTGTATCACCGGTGATATCGACCATCATACCGTTAGTAACAATATCCGATACTATCCCGCCCTCGGTCGCAATCCGCGCATGTTCGCGCAAGTGACGGTGGTCGCCATGCATCGGGATCAGCATCTTGGGCAGAAACAAGCGATGCACATGCTCAAGGTCAGGTCGGTTGGCATGGCCGGAAACATGGTATTTACCCCCGTTTTCGTCCATAACATCAACGCCCATCTGCGAAAAATTGTTGATAATCTTCAACACTTCCCGCTCATTTCCTGGAATGGTCTTAGACGAAAACAGAAACAAATCTCCCTTCTTCAGCTCCATACCCAAATACTTGCCGCGCGATAACTGCGCCGTAGCTGCTCGCCGCTCACCCTGCGAACCGGTCACGATCAGCATCAGATTGCCACGCGGCACTGCCACTGCATCCTCGGGCGAAATAGTAGACGGAAAGTCGGTCAAGACCCCAGCCTCCTGCGCTACCGAAACCATCCGTTTCATCGCCCGCCCCATCAGACAAACGCTACGATCAGCAGCCCGCGCCGCCTCAGCAAGCGTTTTCAGTCGTGCGACGTTCGACGCGAAGGTAGTTGCCACCACGAGCCCATTATGCCCTTTAATCAGGTCACAAAGCGGTTCGCGGATCGTGGTTTCAGACTGTCCGGCATACAACGAAAACACATTAGTGCTGTCGCACATCAGCGCCTTTATAGGCTGTTCAGCCACGATCTCCGAAAACCGCGCATCGTCCCAGCCTTCACCCACGACAGGCGTATGATCCAGTTTAAAGTCGCCTGAATGCACCACCCGACCCGCGGGCGTATCGATCACCAGTGCTGCACTTTCAGGAATCGAATGGCTCACCGGCACAAACTGTACTTTAAACGGACCAACCTCAACAGTCTCCGGACGCGCTGCCACCACATTAATAGCACTCGACGGATGCCCTTGCTCTTCCAATTTCAGTTTGCCCAGCATAGCAGTAAAACGCCGCGCATAGACAGGCACACGCAGCTTGGGCCAAAGATGGCCAAGCGCACCAATATGGTCTTCATGAGCATGGGTGATAAAGATCGCCTCCAGCTGGTTGAGGCGTGCTTCTAACCAGCTTGTATCGGGCAAGATTAGTTCAATGCCCGGGGTCGAATCCATATCGGGAAAGGTAACACCCAAATCCACAAGGATCAGCCGCTCTTTGCCCGCAGGCCCGTAGCCATAAACGTAAGAGTTCATGCCGATCTCCCCGGCGCCGCCGAGTGGGAGATAGATCAGCCGGTTCACGCTCATACCGTTTCCAGTTCCTTGTTATAGCGGTTGATGAGAACCAGACCATACATGGTCAAATCATCCTCGACGCTGTCAAATAACGCAGTATCTTGGGCAAACAGGGATGCGAGACCACCTGTCGCAATAACTCTCATCGGACGATCCCGCTCCTTACGCACTTCGCGCAAGATACCCTCAATTAGCCCAATATATCCCCAATATACACCCGATTGCATGCAAGCCACCGTATTCGTACCAATGACTCGAGCGGGCTTTGAGACATCCACGTACGGCAGAGAAGCCGTGGCCATATGCAGCGCCTCCAATGGCAAATTCACCCCCGGAGCGATTACCCCGCCAATATAGGCACCATCGGTATCGACCACGTCGAAGGTGGTCGCCGTACCAAAGTCAATCACGATCAGATCGCCGCCATGTCGGTCATATGCAGCCACCGTATTAACTGACGATCCGGCCCCACTGTCGTGCCTTGATCAACACGCGGCTCAATAGGTAAGACGCATTCTGGCCTGCCCACCACAAGCGGACAGCAATCAAAATAGCGGCTGCACAAAACACGCAGATTAAACACCACACGCGGTACAGTCGAGGAAATGATCGCCTCAGTCACATTGACCTCAGTCTTGGTCAGCATAAACAAGGAAGAGAGCCAGACAAAATACTCATCCGCCGTGCGCTTGTAATCGGTGGCGATGCGCCACGTCGCTATGAAGCGTGACCCCTCCCCAATCGAAAACACCGTATTTGTGTTACCGCAATCTATGGCCAGAAGCATGCAAGCCCCCTTAGAAAAACACATCCGCCGCCGGAATAGCGATGATGCCTTGCGCTTGGCGCAGCATCAATGCCCCCGTGGCGTCGATGGTCTCAAAAACGCCATGGCGTTCCAGCGTGCTAGTGCGAGCGCGGATTACCTCGCCCAATCGCGCCGCATGTGCTAGCCACGCCTCGCGCAGCGGCCCGAACCCTTCAGCCACCAAAACTGCCTCCCATCGCGCAAAAGCAGGTGCTAGGGCATCTAAAAAAGCCTCAGGCGTCACGCGTGCCCCTGTCTCGGCCAACAACGACACGGGCGGCACGGCGCCCACCTCCACCGCCGAGACATCAGGTGCCCAAATCAAGTTTACTCCGATGCCGACGGCCAGATACGAAACACCCGGCCCTACCCCCACGCTTTCCAACAAAATCCCGGCGACCTTGCCACCATTCAGTAGAACGTCATTAGGCCATTTCAGCCGGAACGCATCAGACAGCCCCGTCACCGCCACAAAAACTTCTCGCAGCGCTAGAGCAGCAACAAAGGACCGCAGCGCTACGACATCAGCTCCTTCCTGTTGCTGCATCAAAAGTGTGCCGGAGAAGTTTCCGCGAGGGCTGGACCATTCTCGCCCTCGCCGTCCACGCCCTGCCGTTTGTTCTTCCGCCAAAATCCAGACAGGCCCAGTCGCGGACGGGGCCAATCTTTGTGCTTCAGAATTGGTGCTGTCGACCATAGGCATTAGCAACCGGCCCACACCGACTGGCCAGTCAGGCTTAACGGACAAGGGCTTCTGCCACAATCGATGCCATCGACGGGATACCGAACAGATTAACTATCCCCGACACCATAATCACGCAAACAGCAACCATGATCATCCATTGCGCAGGCGCCATACGACTTTCCAGCCCTTCGCTTTCCTTGCCAAAATACATAAAAAACACAATCCGCAGGTAGTAGAAGGCCCCGATGACAGAGGCCACTGCCCCCGCCAGCGCAAGCCATGTCATCCCCGCATCAACCGCCGCCTTGAGCACATAAAATTTTCCAAAAAATCCAACCATCGGCGGTACACCAGCAAGACTGAACATCAGCACCAACACGGCCAGAGACTTTAGCGGTTCGGCTTTCGAAAGCATGTTCAAGCTAGCGATATCAGTGACAGGCCGACCGTCACGCCCCATAGACAGGATGAAGGCGAATGCGCCAATATTCATGGTGACATAGATTACCATGTAAACCAGCATTGCTGTGACACCCTCGGCTGTACCACTCGCCAGCCCCATCAGCGCAAAACCCATATGCGCGATAGAGGAATAAGCCATCATACGCTTAATGTCGCGCTGCCCAATCGCGGCGACCGCGCCAAGAAACATCGACAGGATGGACAGAGCTGCAAGCACCTGCGACCAGTCTTCAGGGATGCCGCCAAATGCATCATGCACCAAACGCGCCAGCAGACAAATCGCCGCCACCTTGGGCGCAGTAGCAAAGAATGCAGTCACCGGCGTAGGCGAGCCTTCATAAACGTCTGGAGTCCACATATGGAACGGAGCAGCCGAAACCTTAAAAGCCAAGCCAGCCAGCATAAATACCAGACCGAACAACAGACCCAACGGGGCACCATTCCCCAAGGTCAACAAAATACCCTCAAATTGCGTTGTCCCTGCAAAGCCGTAAACCAGCGAGGCACCGTAAAGCAACAAGCCCGACGACAATGCGCCTAGCACAAAATATTTCAGCCCGGCTTCCGTCGACTTAACGCTGTCGCGCTGTACCGAAGCCAGCACGTAAAGCGCCAGAGATTGCAGTTCAAGTGCCATGTAAAGCGACATCAGATCGCTCGCAGAGACCATCACCATCATACCGATAACCGAAAGCACCATTAGCACAGGATATTCAAAGCGCAGCAAATCACGCCGCACCATGTAATCTTGCCCGATGATCAACACGGCCGAAGCCGAAGACAAAATCGTCACCTTGGAAAAACGAGCGAACGGATCGTCCACGAACAACCCGCCAAAAGCGGCGCGCTCACCCTCGCCGCCCAGCCCGATCCACAAGGCCAGCGCAAGAAACAGCCCGGCTGTTGCCCATGCAATCAACGATGCCACCTTATCCTTACCAATATAGACGCCAAACATCAGCGCCCCCATCGCAAAGAGGGCCAGCACCAGTTCAGGCAGGACGGTCGAAATATCTGCGAAAGTCATCTCTCGTCCCTCAGTTCTGTACAAATTGCGTATCACCGACAGGCGACAGCGCGGCTTGATGGTCGGAGACCAACGCCGAAACGCTCGGCGCGATGATGTCGGTAACCAGCGACGGGTAGACGCCCAAGAGCAACGTCATCACGATCAGTGGGGCAAAGATAGCCCTCTCGCGGCGAGTCATATCAGTGATTAAGCGCAAACCATCTTTCAACAACTCACCCATCACAACACGGCGATAGAGCCACAGCGCATAAGCCGCTGACAAAATCACGCCCGTGGTTGCAACGGCGGCAACCCACGTATTTACTTGGAAAATTCCCATCAACGTCAGGAATTCTCCGATGAACCCGCTCGTACCCGGCAAGCCCACGTTGGCCATGGTAAAAAACATAAAGACCAGCGCATAAGCAGGCATCCGATTGACCAAGCCACCATAGGCATCAATCTCACGGGTATGCATCCGGTCGTAAATCACACCGACACACAAAAACAACGCGCCCGAGATGAATCCATGCGACAACATCTGGAAAATCGCACCATCAATCCCTTGCTGGTTCGCCGCAAAAATTCCCATCGTCACATAGCCCATGTGGGCAACCGACGAATAGGCAATCAACTTCTTCATGTCCGTCTGCGCCAACGCAACAAGCGAAGTATAAACGATCGCAATAGCCGACATCCAAAGCACCAACGGTGCCAGCAGGTCTGAAGCAACCGGGAACATCGGCAGGCTAAACCGCAGGAAGCCATAACCTCCCATCTTCAGCAAGATTGCCGCCAGCACCACCGACCCTGCGGTCGGCGCCTGCACGTGCGCATCCGGCAGCCACGTATGCACCGGCCACATCGGCATCTTCACCGCGAAGGACGCAAAAAAGGCAAAAAACAGAAGCGTCTGCAGCCCACCAACGATATGGAAACCCAAGATTACTATGTCGTCGAACGCAAAATTATGGGTTAAAAGTGACGGAATATCGGTCGTACCCGCATCCAGATACATCACGATCATAGCGACCAACATCAAGACCGACCCGAGGAAAGTATAAAGAAAAAACTTGAACGCAGCATAGCTACGTTCCTTGCCTCCCCAAATCCCGATGATCAAGAACATCGGAATCACACCCGCCTCGAAACATAGATAACACAGCACCATATCCAGGGCGCAGAAAACACCGAGCATCAGCGTTTCCAACACAAGGAAAGCGATCATATACTCTTTTACCCGCACCTCGACACTCCAGCAGGCAGCGATGGTGAGTGGCATAAGAAAAGTAGTGAGCATCACAAAGAGAACCGATATCCCATCCACGCCCATCTTGTACTTCAGACCAAGGATCCAAGCGTATTCCTCTACAAACTGAAAGCCTGTATTGGCTGAATCAAAACCCGCCAGCACAAATAGAGAGATCAAAAACGTGGCACTTGTCGCCATCAAGGCGAGCCATTTAGCATTGTGCTGCGCCGCGGGATCATCGCCGCGTAAAAACAGTGCAAGGATCGCCGCCGCGACAGCAGGAATAAAAGTAATGATCGACAGGAGGTTATCCATATCAGTTCGCGCCTCCCCAGAGCGTCATCCACGTAATCAAGATGGCAATACCCAGAACCATGGCAAAAACATAATGGAACAGATAGCCCGACTGGGCGCGCACAGCGAGACGCGTAAAAAAGGGTACGACACTCAA
>JADZAO010000125.1 GCA_020852535.1 Paracoccaceae bacterium
AGGTTGTCTGCCACGGTAGAAAGTTCGAGGTGCGCGTCTCGCCACTAGTGCGGATCACTAGATCGGGATCAAGCAAACCAAATGTATCGAGGCGGGCGGCAATCGAAGCTTCAGTCACTTCGGCGGGCATGATACGCCCTTCGGCAACATCTCGAGCAAGGTTACGCACGGCACGGGTAATCTCATCTCGCCCGCCGTAGTTAATCGCCACAGTTAATGTGAGCCGCGTGCCGTCTTTGGTGCGATCTTCGATTCCCGCCATCATCTGCTGCAGCTTTAGAGCAAGCTGTGAGCGATCACCGATAAAGCGCAAGCGTACGCCTTCGGCAAGTAGACGGTCAGCCTCACGGTCAATGTAACGAGCAAAAATCGCCATAAGACCAAGCACTTCTTCTGCCGAGCGCTTCCAGTTCTCGGTCGAAAAAGCATAAACGGTAAGATAGCGAATGCCGAGGTTCGGACAGGCACGGACAATCTCACGCACACGTTCGGCCCCGCGACGGTGCCCAACGAGGCGTGGCCAACCACGGATAGTGGCCCAGCGGCCGTTACCGTCCATGATGATCGCCACATGCTCCGCAAGGCGTGGCAGATGGTCCGGTTCTGTGCTGCTGGCCCGTGCCAAACCTGCTCTCCCGCCGCGCTTTTCTTCTAGGGCCGAATATTTGCAAAAATTCACGCCATGCCCTGTCTGTTTTGCTTTTCACGCAGGTGTCAAACCTGCATGATCTCGGCCTGTTTCTGTTCGAGTTGCTTGTCGAGGGCGGCAATAGCATTATCCGTCAGTTTCTGCACCTCGTCAGCATATATCGTCTGATCGTTTTCAGACAGACCAGCGGCCTTAGCCTTCTTAATTTGATCCATACCGTCGCGGCGCACGTTGCGGATCGCAACCCTAGCGCTTTCAGCATATTGTGCCGCGACTTTGGTCAATTCTTTGCGGCGCTGCTCGTTCAATTCGGGGATCGGCAAGCGGATCATCGACCCGTCGACCACGGGGTTAATCCCCAGACCCGACTCTCGAATCGCTTTTTCGACTTTAGAGAGCATAGCCTTGTCCCAAACGTTAATCACCACCATACGTGGTTCAGGTACGTTAATGGTGCCCATCTGATTAATCGGGGTCATCTGACCGTAGGCATCGACTTGAATATTGTCGAGCATCTGCGCCGAGGCACGACCCGTGCGCAGCGAGGCAAATTCCACCTTAAGAGCAATCATAGCGCCGTCCATACGGCGCTGAATCGCGTCGAAATCAATATCGAGGTCATCTTGCGACATATACCGTCATCCTTCATCCGATCCGCAGTCTACCCAGAACATCTAGCTACGGTAATTTCCTGCTCTATAGCAGAGCAAAGCGCGCACGGAATAGAGTTCCTGATAATCTAGGCTGCAAACTGCCCGTAGGCTGCATCATATCCGACCCACGGACCTCACATTAAACATGCACAGAAGTATAAGTGCCCTCGCCGCACAGGATTCCGCGAAAACCACCCGGTTCATCGAGAGAAAAAACGATGATTGGCAAGTTGTTATCGCGGGCGAGCGCGATAGCCGAGGCATCCATGACACCGAGGTGTTTGGCGAGACATTCATCATATCCTACAGTTTCATAGCGTTTAGCATCGGCGAATTTTTTCGGATCCTTGTCATAGACCCCGTCGACCTTAGTGCCCTTGAAGATCGCCTGACAGGCCATTTCGTTGGCACGCAGCGTGGCCGCCGTGTCAGTGGTGAAATAAGGGTTGCCGGTGCCCGCAGCAAAAATCACGACGCGCTTCTTCTCAAGGTGTCTTACAGCACGACGGCGAATATAGGGCTCACATACCTGATCCATTGGAATCGCGCTAATGACGCGAGTAAAGACCCCCATACCTTCAAGGGAAGATTGCATGGCCAGCGCGTTCATAACCGTGGCCAGCATACCCATATAGTCGGCGGTGGTGCGCTCCATCCCTTGGGCTGAGCCTGCTAGGCCGCGGAAGATATTGCCACCCCCGATCACCATACAGACCTCGACACCCATTTCCTGCACCGCTTTCACTTCGGTTGCAATGCGCTGGACGGTGGGGGGGTGTAGGCCGAAGCCCTGCTCTCCCATCAAGGCCTCGCCGGATATCTTGAGCATGACGCGGCTGTATTTAGCCGATACCTCAAGGACCGGTTTCGACATGGGAGACCCCGCTTCTTGCATTATGGTTCAACTAACGCGCAAAATGTATGAAAACGCGGGCAGGTTCAACAGGGGATCGGATGGAACTTGATGTACTCGTATACGGCCCCGGAGATATCTACCTATCCCTCTTCGAACCTGACCCAAAAATATTAGGCAAAAAAGAGAAGGAACGAAGGATTTGAGGATAATCGGCAGCATATCGCGGGAGGCGCCGATTTTGATAGCGGGACCGACAGCGAGCGGCAAATCAGCGATGGCGATGGAGATCGCAGCGCGCGACGGGCGAATTATAGTGAATGCTGATGCGCTTCAGGTTTACAGCTGCTGGCGAGTGCTGACAGCACGGCCATCCATTGCTGATGAGACCGCACTAGAGCATGCGCTTTATGGCCACCTTTCCTACAACGCACCGTATTCGGTAGGCCATTGGCTGCGTGAGGTAGCAAGATTACTCGATCGTCCGGTTGTGATCGTGGGTGGAACAGGACTGAATTTTTCGGCTCTGACCGGGGGACTTGCCGACATTCCGCTCATACCGCCAGAGTTGCGGGCCGAGGCTGATCGCAGACGCCTAAACGAGGGCTTTGTAAGCTTGAGGAACGAACTTGATTCGGCAACGCTAGCGCAAATCGATCCGAGAAATCCCGCTCGTATACAACGAGCATGGGAAGTGCTGCGGGCCACCGGGCGAGGACTAGCTCAATGGCAGGCGGAAACCGCTCCGCCGCTGGTGCCGCTTGCTGAGGCCGAGGCTTTAGTACTGCAGCCCAATGTAGATTGGCTGAACAACCGCATCGACAGACGTTTCGACGCGATGATGGCGCAAGGGGCATTAGACGAAGTCGCTGCAGTACAGCCATTTTGGACACCTGCGTCCGCCTATGCCCGTGCTATCGGAGCACCCGAGTTGATGAGGTATCTAGAGGGACGGATGACGCTAAACGAGGCAGTATATGCAGCCAAGATAGCCTCGCGCCAATATGCCAAACGCCAACGCACATGGTTCCGGTCGCGTATGAACAAATGGAAAACTGTCACCCTACCCTAGGAAGCTTGAACCAAAACAGGTGTTCAACCAAGGGACAAAATCCCCACAACAAAAATAAGCCAGCACCAGATTAAAGAGATCTAGATTCTAAACAATACCATAAGGACCAAGGTCCATCCGGCGGTCATCACACAAAAGTCAAAGACGATAGCCTAGACCATTTCAAATTCAAACTGATCTCACTCAATGACAGCTGGCCGACATGGAATCGGTGATTAAGATAACTGTCTAACAAACAAAATATGGCGTAAAAAAACTTAACCGAGAATCGCCTTTACATAGTTTTTCGTCTCGTCGAAATCCGGCACGCCACCTGCCGCCTCAACCGCCTTGGGACCCGCGTTATAAGCTGCAAGTGCAAGCCGCCAGCTGCCAAACTTATCGTACATCATCCGTAAATAGCGCGCCCCACCCCGCAAATTCTGTTCGGGGTCATTAATGTCAACACCTAGCAAATCGGCGGTGTCTGGCATCAGCTGAGCCAGTCCCGTCGCTCCTTTGGACGAAATAGCACTTGGATTCCAACCGCTTTCTTGCTGTACCATCCGCAAGAACAGGTCTTCAGGAATATCATGGGCACGGGCTGCGGCCTTGGCCGATTCCAAATATTCACCACGGTAATTGCCGCGATAGACAAGCAAGGAACTGCCTGACAGCATCCCGTCGAAATTAGAATGCTGCTTCGCCGAAGCAGAATATTGCTTTGACAGTTTGCGATCCATCAGGCGAATCTGAGTCGCGAAAATTTCGGCCCGCGTTTTTACATTGCCTGACAAGCTCAGCCCTTCAGCCATAACCTGTGTGGCCGCAAACCACGCGACCCCTGTCATTAATAATACCCCCCGGGGGTTCAACGCCATTTTCTATTCCTGATTTTTTGGTTCGTATTTTAACGAACAAGTATTGGAGAAAAACACAGTTTTGACCAGCCCTTTTCAGATCGCCTAGGAACAAAGCCGCAGGGCACCGATTGCGGCAGGAACACAGGACGGCTATAGATTTTATTAACCAAACAGCAGGTAATTTAAGCTGCAACAAAAGACTTTGGAGGGACTAATGGCAGGCTCTGTCAACAAAGTGATCATCGTCGGCAACCTCGGACGCGACCCCGAGGTGCGGAATTTCCCCAACGGCGGCAGAGTAGTAAACCTGCGGATAGCCACTTCAGAAACTTGGCGCGACAAGGCGACAGGCGAGCGCAAGGAACGCACCGAATGGCATTCAGTCGCCATATTCAATGAAGCGCTAGCCAAAATCGCCGAACAATACCTGCGCAAGGGCTCGACCGTCTATATTGAAGGTCAGCTTGAAACTCGTAAATGGCAAGACCAATCAGGGGCTGACCGCTATACAACCGAAGTCGTGCTGCGCCAGTATCGCGGCGAGCTTGCCCTGCTTGGGGGGCGCGGCGAAGGTGGGAGTGGGAACGGCGGCTATGACGACTATCAGACTGCCAGTGGTTCGGCGAACGGCGGCGTTTCGAACAGCGGCGGCGGCGACGGTCGTGCAAACGACATGGACGACGAAATTCCCTTCTGAGACAAAACTTAGTCCGCACAGTGCGTTCTCTCGCCACGACTTGGGAGATCTACTGAAATGAGGATGACGGACTTTATTCTGGCTTTTGTAACACTCACATAGCTCGGGGTGGACCTTGGGGTGGGCATTCCCTATATATTCAGTCAACAACTGAAAATGGACACGTCATGAGCGAAGCGGAAAATATCCAAAGCGCCCCTCTAATTGAGCCGTCCACTACCGATCACCCGCTTTACGACAGCGTGGTCGAAGCATGCCGCACAGTCTATGATCCTGAAATTCCTGTAAATATCTTCGATCTCGGTTTAGTTTATACGATCCAAATCCAGGCAGAAAACGATGTCAATATTATGATGACTCTGACAGCACCTGGTTGTCCCGTGGCAGGCGAAATGCCAAGATGGGTGGTTGACGCGGTAGAACCCGTCGCAGGAGTGAAGTCGGTCAATGTACAAATGACATTCGATCCTCCGTGGAGCATGGAGATGATGTCTGATGAGGCGCGGCTCGAACTCGGGTTTATGTAACCAGTGTCTGCGCATAAACTACATACAAGCTAAAAAGCTTAAAAAATTCATTCTATCCTGTGACCACAGCGAGATACAACAAGCCTGACTAACCGTTATATTAAGAGATAGCCTGATCACCTTGATCGCACAGCAGACGACGGTGAAACTAATGGTGATCGTTTTTACTAATACCATGCAACAGATCGATGCCCTCTCTGGGTATTTCTCAGCATTTTAAACATTTTTGCAAAGATACTGTTCACAGGGAGCCTGCACCCTGCCCTTCTGGTACTGGTAGCCTTCCATATGACCGACCACCATCAGACGAGATATAGTCGATCCTGACCGCAATCTATACGATGCTGGTCAGAGTGATTTTTGCCATTCGTACGGACGGTTTTTCAATTAGAGACCGAGAACTTAAGATAATCTTTCTTATATTTTCTCGTGATATAGTCGAGTATCTCAGCTTTCTAATTGCCACAAAACTCATGCTAGGTTTCAGTGCTGTGCGACAAGAGATCAAACTGTCAGAATATGTCATCATCAGTACGCCAGCGTTGATATTGCATCTGCTACCGCTTGGAATTTCTGACTTTACACTTTAAGTTGAGCGTCAAGAACAAAGGAGCCTTTCTAGATGTTCGGCGTTCCCGGAAAACAAGCTGTTACCCTTACCCCCGCGGCCGTACGACAAATCGTACGGCTGATGGAAAAGCAACACAGCGCAGGTCTACGGATCGGCGTGAAAAAAGGCGGTTGCGCAGGCATGGAATACACGATGGATTACGTTGCCAATGTAAACCCAATAGACGAGGTAATTGAACAGGATGGCGCAAGGGTAATGATAGCCCCGATGGCGCAGATGTTCTTGTTCGGGACCGAAATCGACTACGAGACTTCGCTTCTAGAATCGACCTTCAAGTTCAACAACCCCAACGTAGTTGAAGCTTGCGGCTGTGGCGAGTCGATCAAGTTCAAGGACCAGCCTACCGCATAAGGACCATCTAGCTACAGCCAACGCAATTCAGTGATCTTTCGAAGCGATAGTAAAAACGGCAGCTAAGTCCAGAATGTTTATCACCAAAACAAAAAGAGCCAAGAATCTGGGCCTTCGACATTTCCGAACATTCCTATTCTCATGGCAACATCGTAACCCTCTCTGCGCATCCTTGGGAAAACAGGAATGAAGAAGCTCGCAGCCGGAAATTGGAAGATGAACGGCTCGGTCGCAACCCTGACCGAGGTAGCAACACTACTTAAGATCCAATCCACCCCCATCTGCTGTGAAATGCTACTTTGTCCACCTGCCACCCTGCTATCGCAGATGGCTGCTATGGCTGTAGGTACGGCTTTGAAGATAGGTGGGCAGAATTGCCATACGAAAGGCTCCGGCGCACATACCGGCGACATTTCGGCCACGATGTTGCAAGATGCAGGGGCCACTTATGTCATAGTGGGCCATTCTGAACGACGCGCCGAGCATGGCGAGACGGATACGCTGGTACGAGCCAAGGCAATTGCAGCACAGAGCGCGGGGTTGGTTCCCATAGTCTGCATTGGCGAGACCGGGCCCGAACGCGATGCAGGCGCCACGCTCGACGTAATCGGCACACAACTGCACGGGTCGATACCAGATGGCGCGACTGCTGCCACGCTGGTTGTGGCCTACGAACCAGTCTGGGCCATCGGCACAGACCATACGCCTACGGTCGAACAAATTGCCGAAGTACACGCCTTCATCCGCACCCGCCTGACCGCACGCCTAGGTACCGAAGCAGCTGATGTACGAATCCTTTACGGCGGGTCGGTTAAACCATCGAACGCAACCAAAATCTTCGCCATCCCGCATGTAAATGGAGCTTTGGTGGGCGGAGCAAGCCTGAAAGCTGCAGATTTTGCGGCCATTGTCACGGCTCTTTCAGCGGCCTAATCGCGCCTTTTGAGGTCGATTGCAGACCAACTTTTTAGCAGCCTGCCTATGGATACGTCTATTTTATAAGAAAAAGTTTCCGATAACAGCGCTTGCCCCGCTCCGATGCAATTGGGAACACCGTCGAAGAGATACTACGCTATGACCCGCCGTTACATATGTTCACCCACTCGTCCTACGAAGATATTGAGGTGATGGGCCTCACCTTCCGACCTAGCTAAAAAAGGGGCGCTACTACTTGCGGCCGCTAATCATGATCTGAGCGTCTTTCAAGAGAATCCACAGAAATTTTGACCCATGCGCCCTGACCCTCTCATACTGATCTCGGCGTTTTTTTTGCCAAAATCTTGTATGAAAATGCAGGAGTGTGCCACTAACGTAACGGATCAGATAGGCAATACCGTGGTTGCCTTAATCTCTTCCATGCTCAAAAGGGCCGTCACATTGTAAATCTTCACCTCAGAAATCAGCGTCTGATAGAAGGTGTCGTAGGCTCGCGCATTCTTGACCCGAACCTTCAAGATATAGTCAATATCGCCAGCCAAACGATGCGCTTCCAACACCTCAGGGCGTTCCTTGAGCGTCTTAAGAAACTTGTGCTGCCATTCGGTTTCATGTTCACTGGTGCGAATAAGGATAAAGAAGCAGGCTTCCAACCCCAACGCCTCGGGGTCGAGAATGACGGTCTGACGGATGATTACTCCCGCCTCCTTCATGCGACGTATGCGGTTCCATACGGGGGTTTTCGACGATCCAACCTTACGGGCGATTTCATCCAAGGATTGCTCGGCATTGACCTGCAACTCGGCAAGGATTTTCCTGTCCATATCGTCCATGCGAACTACCATTCGCTCTTTCTCTCATTTAACAGAACTGCGTTCCAGACCAACGCAGTATTAGAACATATTTCCCTATCTACAAGGGATACTGGCCAAAAATGGGAAAAATATCCTATATTGGGCATTAGGGCAACCCAACCAGCCGGATACGTCATGATCGACCTTACTATCAAAGAAGAACTGCCTCCTGTCACCTTCGCCGGTGCCGGACCAGGTGCAACTGCGCATCTGACGCTAGGCGTGTTCCACGCTTTACAAGAGGCGAATGTCGTAATCCATGACCGTCTGGTGAGTGCAGAAGTGCTGGCGCTGGTCCCCGCGCATGTCCTTTCTATAGAAATGGGAAAAGAGGGATTTGGCCCCTCGTCAGCACAGCAAGATATCAACGACACGCTAGTAGCGCAGGCACTGACGGGCAAACGAGTCGTACGGCTTAAGGGAGGCGATTGCAGCATCTTCGGGCGACTTGACGAAGAAATAGAAGCACTGCAAGCCGCTGGCCTTAGGTTCACTATCCTGCCAGGTTTGACCTCGGCCTCAGTCGCCGCGGCAAACATCGGGCAAAGCCTAACTAAACGCGGACGCAACCGTGCAGTGCGGATCATCACGGGCCATGACATGCAAGGCTTTGCTGATCAGGACTGGCGCGGCATGGCCCAAAAAGACGAGATTACCGCTATCTACATGGGTAAGAAATCAGCCCGTTTCATCCAAGGGCGTCTAATGATGCATGGTGCAGATGCCAAGACCGCCGTCACTGTAGTCGAAAATGTGTCGCGGCATAACCAAAGGGTGATTCCAGCCACTCTTGCCACTCTACCCGATACTGTGGCGACGCTTGACGGTCCTGTTATCCTTCTTTACGGCCTCGCGCCAAGGCACGCTCGCAATACCCTTACCCAACTGAAAGGGGCACGCGCATGAGCCGACATTTCATCCCTAAAGTCGTCACCGCTAACCGTCTACGCGAAGGCGATGTAGTCTACCTCACCGCCGACGACCGCTGGTCACCAATCCATCACGAAGCCGAGTTAATTGAGGACGAAGCGCGTGCCCAGATACGTCTTCTGTTTGCGACGGCGCAAAAGCTTTACGTCGTCGGGGCCTACCTTGCTGATGCCAAGGCAGGCCCCGACGGACCAGAACCCGTACATGTCCGCGAAGCCTTCCGTACCCGTGGCCCATCAAACTATTCACACGGAAAACAAGCCGATCTCGTCTAAAATCCTGCCAAGAAGGCCGCGCAGATGTACTCTTATTCCGAATTTGACGAATCTTTTGTCCGCGCCCGTGTAGCGCAATTCACCCAACAGGTCGAACGCCGCCTTAACGGATCTCTTACGGAGGAAGAATTCCGCCCGCTGCGCCTAATGAACGGGCTTTATCTACAACTGCACGCATATATGCTACGCGTGGCCATTCCCTATGGCACCATCAACCCGCACCAAATGCGACAACTCGCCCATATTGCACAGACATGGGACAAGGGCTACGGCCACTTCACTACCCGCCAGAACATCCAGTTCAACTGGCCCAAGCTGGAAGATGTACCCGCAATCCTCGGCGCACTGGCCGATGTCGGCATGCATGCGATCCAGACCAGTGGCAACTGTGTGCGCAACGTCACCGCCGACCATTTCGCCGGTGCCGCTGCAGACGAAATCGAAGACCCGCGCCCCGTGGCCGAGTTGCTGCGTCAGTGGTCAACCGACCACCCCGAATTTCAGTTCTTGCCACGCAAGTTCAAGATTGCCATCACAGGTAGTCCCAACGACCGCGCCGTGACCCGCGCCCATGACATCGGGCTGCGCATGGTACGCAACAATACGGGCGAGCCCGGCTTTGAGGTTATGGTGGGCGGCGGCCTTGGCCGCACCCCGATGATCGCTCATATCATTCGGGAATTCTTACCAAAGGCAGACCTCTTACCATACATTGAGGCAATCCTCAGCGTCTACAACACGCTTGGACGACGAGACAATAAATACAAAGCGCGAATCAAGATCACCGTGCACGAGACGGGCAAGGAGGAGATCACCCGCATGATCGAAGAGCGCTTCGCGGAACTTCGCCCATTCTTTGGCGGAAACGACCAGAAGCTGCTGGCCGAGATCGAAAAAGCATTCGCCCCGCCTAGGTTCAAGACCACGTCGGTCGATGCCTATAACGTTTTTTACAGGACCAACCCAACCTTCCGCGCATGGGCCGACACAAACTTGCACGCACACAAGACGAACAGTTACGCCATCGTCACCATCAGCCTAAAAGCACATGGCGCAACTCCCGGTGACGCCACCGCCGACCAAATGCGCGAAATTGCGGCACTGGCCGAAGAATACGGCCATTCCGAATTACGCATCAGCCACGAGCAAAACGTGATCCTACCGCATGTCCCCAAAGCGGACCTTCCTGCTTTGCACGCCCGTCTGGAAAAAGCGGGACTAGCAACTGCAAACGTGGGTCTAATCTCAGACATTATCGCCTGCCCAGGCATGGATTACTGCTCACTGGCAACTGCCCGTTCAATCCCAATTGCGCAAGAAATCGCCACACACTTCAAGGCTCTAGACCTCGAACACGAAATCGGGCCGCTAAAGATCAAGGTTTCCGGCTGTATCAATGCCTGTGGGCATCACCATGTCGGCCATATTGGCATTCTTGGCCTCGACCGTGCGGGCGTAGAAAACTACCAAATTACGCTGGGGGGCGACGGCACCGAAACAGCAACCATCGGCGAGAAAACCGGTCCAGGCTTTGCCTATGACGAAATTGTGCCTGCGATCGAACGACTAGTGCGGATTTACTTGACCTTGAGAACATCAAAGGAAGAAACCTTCCTCGAAACCTACCGCCGCACTGGTATCGACCCGTTCAAGGCCGCGCTTTACGAAGGCAAAGATACGCAGGATGCAGCTTAACATGAGCCGTTTTCCCAAAGGTTCGGTAGCGAAACGAGTGGCAGCATTGAACACTCGTTACAAACACCATGCCGCGACGACTGTTCTGGAACATGCGCTAAAGGATGCCGACCTAGGCCGCGTAGCACTGGTCTCGTCCTTCGGTGCGGAATCAGTAGTTCTGTTGCACCTGCTGTCAGTGATCGCACCTGAGACCCCCGTACTTTTCGTCGATACGCGAATGTTATTTGTCGAAACGCTCGAGTACCAGCGCGAGCTGGCCGAAAAACTACACTTATGCGACGTACGTACCATACGCGCCGCACAACCGCGCGTAGCCTATGAGGATCCCGACGGCACACTGCACAAGTTCAACACCGATGCCTGCTGCACCGTGCGCAAGATCGAACCGCTAGAAAGGGCGCTTACCACGTTCGATGGCTGGATCACGGGACGCAAACGCTTCCAAGCAAGCACCCGTCAGGCGGTCGAATTCTTCGAGGCCGAAGGCGATACCCGCATCAAGGTCAACCCGCTCGCCTATTGGGGGCGCGAGGACCTTGAGGAGTACATGATTGAAAACCGCCTACCCCGCCACCCGCTGGTGGCCCAGGGTTACCCATCCATCGGCTGCGCCCCATGCACCAGCAAAGTCTCCCCAGGCGAAGATCCGCGTTCGGGCCGCTGGCGCGGACAGGAAAAAATCGAATGCGGCATCCATTTCACCAACGGTAAGCCCATACGCATCACCAAGGAGAACGCGGCATGAGCGTGATCGTCAACGACACCGGGTTTCACGAAGAGGACTGGAACGCGCCGATGGTGGTGCTAACAGACCTCGCCTACCACAAGGGTGCGATTGATCTCGCCCATACCGATGATCCTACAGTGTTGAAAAGCCAGATCGACCAGCTACAACTGATCCGTGTGGCTTTTCCTACCTTCAGCGACGGGCGCGCCTTTACCATCGCCCGCCGTCTACGGATGATGGGCTACAAGGGGCGGCTGCGCGCCAATGGTCCGGTGATTGCCGACCAATACACGATGGCCCGCCGCGTGGGTTTTGACGAAGTGGAGATTCCCGTCGAGCTTGCACTGCGCCAACCCGTTGAACAATGGACATTTCGTACGGACTGGCGTGCCAATGATTATCAGGCAAAACTACGCGCCTGATTTGTCGCAAATTATCACATCCCGTAAGGTGGGGCTTTTCCCGCCACTTTACAAAATCTATTGTTGAAAGCGAATAACATGACAGAAGCGAGCCTGACGATGGACGCCAAGACCCACCTGCCCGACGCGCAAACCATCACGCAAGTAACGCACTGGACCGATCGTCTGTTCTCGTTTCGCGTAACGCGGCCACAATCATTACGCTTCCGCTCAGGAGAATTTGTGATGATCGGACTGATGGGCGACAACGGAAAACCGCTTTTACGCGCTTATTCTATTGCTTCACCCGCTTGGGATGACGAATTAGAGTTCTATTCAATCAAGGTACCAGATGGCCCGCTGACATCGAGGCTCCAACACATAAAGGTGGGCGACGAGATCATCCTGCGGCCCAAACCCGTGGGTACGCTGGTGCATGACGCACTACTTCCTGGTAAACGAATGTGGTTTCTTGCCACAGGAACAGGCCTTGCCCCCTTCGCCTCACTGATGCGCGAGCCGGAATCCTACGAAAAATATGATCAGCTTATCATGATGCACACCTGTCGCGAGATGGCAGAACTAGAATACGGACGTCAACTGGTCGAAAGCCTCAAGGACGATCCACTAATCGGCGAGCTGGTTGATAATAAACTGCTATACTACCCTACCACCACACGCGAAAAATTCCACCACATGGGCCGCATCACCGACAACCTGACCAGCGGCAAGGTCTTCACCGACCTAGGCCTGCCCGTGATGAACTGTAACGAAGACCGTGCAATGGTCTGCGGTTCACTCGCATTCAACCTAGAAGTAAAGAATATTCTCGAACAGTTTGGCTTGACCGAAGGCGCCAATTCCAACCCGCAACAATTCGTGGTCGAAAAGGCCTTCGTTGGCGACGGAATCTGATATCTGCCTCAAAAACGAAAAACGCCGCGCAGGTCACACCGCACGACGTTTTCCTATTAACATTCAACCAAATACTCTCAGGGGCGCGAGAAGCAATCCCCCCGCTACCGACTTTACATACCAAGCGCGGCCTTGACCTGATCGATCACACCCTGAACCAAAGTAGGATCCGAGGCGGCGGCGGTGACGGCGTCCTTCAACGCGGTCTTGGTCTCATCGTCCAGCGCTGAAGCGTCGAGAAGCGCGATGACCTCGATGGCATCGAAAGTGGCGGGATCTAGCACGGTTGCGATATCGCTAGCAGCTTCTTCTGTCGCCGGGACATCGGCTCCCTCGGCGGCAGTGGCTTCAACCTCGACGTCAGTAGCAGTAGTTTCGACTACAGCCTGCTGTGCTGGCTGAGAAAAGAATTTGTAATATCCGCCTGCGGCAAGCACTACGACGATGGCGGCGATGATCAGGTTACGCATGACATTTATACTCCATGACCGGTGGCCAATCCTCCGGAATGGCACCCATATGGCAGAAAATCGACGACAATCCAAGCCAATCGCAGACAACAAAGGTGTCAAAGCGCTACAAACGACACAAGATATCTCCGTTCCCCCCTTGCACTTTAGCCGATTCCCGTTGAAAGGCCGGGTGAGCGCGGTTAAATTGCACGCCGCAGACTAAACCACATAAGGACTACCACCATAGCCCGCAGACCCCACAATGCCCCTCCGCAACGCGAGACAGGCCCCCGTGTAAATGATCGTATCCGTTCCCCTGAGGTCCGCCTGATCGGCGCAGAGGGAGAGAACATTGGTGTTGTAACCAACACCAATGCCATACAGATGGCCGAGGAAGCCGGTCTCGACCTCGTCGAGATCAGCCCCAACGCGGAACCGCCAGTCTGCAAAATTATGGACTTTGGAAAGTTCAAATACGAAACGCAGAAACGCGAAGCGGAAGCCCGCAAGAAGCAAAAAATCGTCGAAATCAAGGAAATCAAGTTCCGCCCCGGGACCGATACCCATGACTATGATGTGAAGATGCGATCGGTGCTGAAATTCCTTGAGGAAGGCGACAAGGTCAAAGTCACCCTGCGCTTCCGTGGCCGAGAGATGGCGCACCAAGAGCTGGGTCTCGAACTTCTCAACCGAGTCGCCGCCGATGTAGAAGACAATGGAAAAGTCGAATCAATGCCGCGCCTCGAAGGGCGCCAGATGGTGATGATGATCGGTCCTAAATGACCTGTTACCATTTCTAAACCCGGAACTGCTATCGTATCTGTTAGCGCCATGTCGAGGGCGCAAAAGCGCGCCTCGACAGTCTGGGTTGGACACGGTATCGTTTTAGTTGCAACGCACAGGTAGCACCTGCATGGATTGGCTCGCGAGTCTAAAGTCGATGGCGAACAAAGACTGACAGAAGGAACAATTCCCAGACAAAATCGGGGGCAAAGGCGGATGATCTTAATTTTAGGTCTAATCATTGGAGCAACCATCGGAGTTTGTACCGCGCTAAAACGTGGTGGGCGCAAGCTTGATGCGCTGCAATACGGAGCGACTTACGGGATCATGTTTGCATTGTTCGGTCTGATTATGACCATCATAGTCAGTCGCATCTTCTGACAAAGGAACATGATGTTTCTGCTATTCTTCGCAAATTTGCGAGCAGAAAATATCAATTTTTTTATAAAAAATTCAACGGACTAAAGTGTATGAGCGATGCGGCGATGCCTAGGCAGATTGAAACCACCACACGAATGGCTAAAGAGACGGATCAAAGAGCACCTAACACTGAAAAAACGCGACAAAATAAAAACGGGTTCGCAGCGCTAATCTAACGATTTTACCTGCATCCGATCTACCACGAACATGAAATCCACATGCTACGTTTAGCCCGAGACAGAACACCCTCGCCCATCACGCCAAGAAAATCCCCCCTAAGACCTAAACTATGAGGAAGATTTCCGAGTAGTTTAGTTTTTGCGTCTAGGCATTAAATCGTCTTTTTCCGTGCTTCAGTTCTCGCAAATGACCAGATATTTTCGAATATAAAATCAGCCAAAATAATGAACGGCTAGCTCGGGTGTAAATAAAAGATTTTACTTTGCTACGTTGCCTGCCAATGGCTAGTGCAAGCGACTTTTGAAAATCCGTCGACATCCGCATTACGTACCAAACATCATCGACCTTGGAGACGTATTTCTGCAAAGGGCCGTTAGTCATTGCTAAAAATTTAGCCTTGGCCACTGAACGTAACGTCAACAGTGCATAGTGACTGTGGAGTTCGTCGCCAAAGCCTGAATCGACGATTAATCTCCAAATGTGTAGATTATTATTGGGGATATCGAGTAATTTCTCGCTCAAATTCTTAGTTACTGCGAGCGGATTGTCCTGTCTGTAAAAGAAAATAGAATCACAGAACGCGACTGTTTTGCATTTAAGAAAAAACCGTCTGACGGTAAATTCATCGGCAAAAGCACCAAACTCATCAAACCCACCATCTCTCAGGAAGTGCATAGGCCAAAGTGCGTTTCCGTGTATGCTCCAGTCGAGGGAGGCTATAAATGCGTCTCTTCCTGAAATTATAACAGAGCGATCACCATGGAAGCCCGACACTCTATACGTGGATTTGCGCCGAGAATAGTAGGTCACGAGGTCAGGAACGACAGCATCGGCATTTGTTTCAATTGCACGCTGATGCAGCTTTTCAAGCCAGTCTTCAGAATATAGATCATCTTGTGAACTGTATACGAACCACGATCCAGATGCAGTTTTTGCCGCGACGTTCAAAGATTTAGGTGCCGTTCCAAGATTTTTCGGGGTAGTGACGAGCTTGATACGAGCGTCCTGCTTCATGTATCTAGCAACAATAGCGGCGGAGTTATCGGTCGAGCAATCATCAATACAGATTGCCTCAAAATCACAAAACGTCTGGCCAAGAAGTGACTGCAGGGTTTCATCAAGAAACCGGGCTCCGTTAAAAATCGGAATAAATACGGAGATTTCAGCCATATTTTTTACTCATCTGTCTTTCTTTTAAACGATTTTCGATTTTTTTACATCTTCTTTTTTCAGATATCAATGCTGACAATCCGATCAACGGATGTGAGATTGATTTAATAAAAGAATTGTAAAACCCAATTATATAAAAATCTCTCCTAATTTCCGCCTTCTTTTTTTCAAAAAACAGAATCCGCATTACTTTTGATTTCTCTTTCCATCCAAATTTTCTCGCATCCCTAATACGTTGCCCCATAATAACCGCTAATACTGAAAGCTCAAATTTGCGACGCTGCTGAAATTTCAAAATGCCTCCGTCTAAATCTTCGGGAGATGTGATACCAGATCCAAACATATATTGAATCAGTGGCTTTTTTATGACCTCAACCCGACCTAAAAGTGCGGCCCGAAAGCCAAATACCAAATCTTCATAAGCCCCATCGTCCAAGGGGCCAAAATCGAAGAACAGGCTACGATGCCACGCGCCTGTTGCTCCAAGATACAATGATTTTGATCGAGCAACACTCTCTATGGTCCATTTTTTATAAAATAGTGGCCCCTTAAAACTAATGACCATCGGACGTCCTTCAGTATCAATCACATCGGCATAAGAACATAATAAGACAGGCCTTTTAGCAACATAAACATCAAGAAGACTCTGAGTTCGGTACGAATAAGAGATATCATCACCAGCCGCGACAACAATAAGTTCACCAGAGCTCAGATAATGAGCTTTGTTTAAATTTCCGGCAAGGCCGAGATTCTTTTCATTACGGTTCAAAATGACCTTATGCGGCCCGCTGTATGCATCGATAAGCTTTTTGATTATAATGTAGGTATCATCCGAAGAACAGTCATCTGATATGATAATCTCCATGGGAGAGGTAACTTGTCCCAATGCGCTACGGACAGCTTCCCCCACGGTTCTCACCTGATTATACGTAATCAATATGTAAGAAACTGTCGGGGGCGACATCATAGTCTGCTCAAATTTTTTATCCAATATACATTTTCCAGCATTTTTACCACATCAGTAACATAATTAAGCATGCCACTTAACTTATGAATCGATTGCTGTCGATTAAGAAAAATCTCCTTATTTTGACAGGACAAAAGCTTAGAATCCACATAGACATTTTTAACCTTATGACAAAACTGGCCTCAGCTGTTTTTCATACTAGTTTAGTCATTATAGTATAAATCCAAAGCCATCCGGTAAAAATCTGCCCATTTTTTATGGTCTCGAAGATGTAGATATCTAGCCATTCGTTCTGGACCGTTCTGTTTGATCTTTCAACGTAAGTACTCTTCTGCGACTTTAGGGCAAGATGTAAGTCAAGCTAATATCCTCTACCCCTCGGTCCGAGTCATCAGCGCGAAACTAACATGACTTGGACCACTATCGCACCTGATGGTCAATGACTTACCGCGCCGTTCAATGATCTACCTCAGGGACCTAAGGACCTGCTCAGGGCGGGTCGCTATAAGTCAACCTTGATACCTACGCCTTCGCGGCTGCAGTCGTCAGGCACGTTCAGCAACCGCCCCCCGCCAGATACTTAGCCAGCCTACCATAAGGTCCGGCGATTCCAATCAAGTTAAATTGGAGTTTTCTACTATAACCAACTGCCCTCGACTTAACACAAAAGGCCCATAATCTGAATTTTTATGAAACGCCCCTTCTTTATCAGGATCGTATCATCCATCTCGCTAAAAAATTCTACTTTCAAAGAAGCTTACTCTCACAGAAGTTGTCCCCGGAACCAACACCGATCTTCCCATCTCAGTACAAGTTGTTTCAACTTGAAAGTTAAGTTAACAAAAACTAACTGCGCTGTATGACCGCGTCGGCAGTGTATCTTACTATTTGAAAAGCGTATTTTCACGCGATCTTAGCAAACCAAGGCCATTATGATTTCTGAAGACCTCTCGCGGATCGAAGGCCCAAACCTTATCCTTCGACTGATTCAACCAGACGATGCAGGTTATGTTTACACCCTGCGCAGCGATCCTACCTACAATCGTTATCTTTCCGAAATTAGCGGGAACGCAGACAATCAACGTCAATGGATCGAAAGCTATAAAAAACGCGAGGCTGAGCTACGCGAGCTTTATTATGTGATCAAACGCAAAAATGGCGTCCGCTGCGGTTTAGTACGGCTTTATAACATCGATGCAGAGAGCTTCACTTGGGGAAGCTGGATCCTCGATCACAACAAAACACGAAATGCGGCTCTGGAGAGTATGTTTCTTGTCTGCTTTGTCGCGTTCGATAAACTGGGGCTTCTAAGAGCACATGCTGATGTTCGCCACGGCAATGCGCGTAGCTTGGCTTTTCATACACGTTTTGGCGCCACAAAAACGCATGAGACAGAGAAAGACGTATATTTTACCTATCCAAATACTCGCTATTACACTGACCGTGCAAGATATTTGGCGATTCTTGATGGGAAACAAGAGGCATGACTACTTATACTAATCACATTCGGAAAATCGAACTTCCACAGATTCACGATACTCGTGGCGATCTTACTTTTATCGAAGGGGGCAACCACATCCCATTTCAGATTGCCCGAGTTTATTACCTCTACAACGTTCCGGTCGATTCTGAGCGCGGCGGACACGCACACCGCGAACTGGAACAAGTCATATTTGCTTTGTCCGGAAGTTTTCGTATAAAAATAGATGATGGAACGACACGATCAGAATATTGGCTGCGCGACCCACGCAGAGGACTTCACATCAGTAAAATGATCTGGCGCGAAATGGATTCCTTTAGTCAAGGTGCCGTATGTATGGTTATTGCGTCACATGGCTATAACGAAGCAGACTATTTTCGCGATTATGATGAATTTCGGGCAGCACTAGGAAACAAAATTTGACAATCCCTTTCCTTGATCTCGGTGCCGCCTATCATGAACTTAAGACCGAGATTGATACGGCTATCCATCGTGTACTTGACTCGGGCTGGTATATATTAGGGCTAGAAGTCGAGGCATTCGAGGCCGAATGGGCAAACTATTGCAGTGCCAATCATTCGGTGAGCCTAGCGAACGGTCTTGATGCATTAATCCTCGCCCTTCGAGCACTCGATATTGGCCCGGGAGATGAGGTGATTGTTCCGTCGAATACTTACATTGCGACTTGGCTGGCTGTAACTGCCGTCGGAGCGCGTCCGGTACCGGTGGAGCCCGATCCTACCAGCCACAATATTGACCCTACACGTATTGCGGCCGCAATCACCCCAAGGACACGCGCACTGCTACCGGTTCACCTTTATGGTCAACCTGCGGACCTTGATCCGATCCTTTTAGTAGCACGACAGCATAACCTATTGGTAATCGAGGATGCCGCACAAGCCCACGGTGCCCGCTACAAAGGCCGTCGTATTGGAGCACACGGTGATGTGGTCTGCTGGAGCTTTTATCCTGGTAAGAACCTAGGTGCCCTTGGAGATGGCGGTGCGGTGACGACAAACAACTCCGATCTGGCAGACCGCATTCGTGTGCTATCCAATTATGGCAGCCGGATAAAATATGTAAACGAGCTGAAGGGCGTTAATTCCCGCCTCGACCCAATACAAGCCGCAGTGCTACGGACCAAATTAGTACATCTTGATGCTTGGACCAACCGTCGCCGCGTGATCGCTGCTGCCTATAATGAAGGCTTAAAGGACAGTGGGCTTATCCTGCCACATGTACCAGACTGGGCAGACCCAGCTTGGCATCTTTATGTCATCCGCTCGTCCGACCGTGACGGACTACAAAAACGGCTTAATGCAGCCGGAATCAGTACACTCATTCATTACCCAATCCCGCCTCACATGCAGGATGCCTATGCCGACTTGGGTATTGCTCCAAATGACATGCCGCTTGCTCGGCAACTTGCATCAGATGTGCTGAGCTTGCCAATTGGACCACAACTCCCTCTTACAGATGCAGATCGTGTGATCAATTTAGTGTCTTTAGCTGCTCAATAATTTTTAGACATATTTTTTATTTTCTGCACCTGCTGATCGGTTTTAGTTACGTTAAAGCAACTCAAAGCGAGCGATTGTCCGCTATGAACAATATAAGGGTCGTGGTCCTTGCAAAAGATGATCCAAGCGCTCAATACACGCTTTGACTTATAAGCCCGTTTTCTAGACGTACACGGGGAATCCCCTCATTCCTAACAGGACAAAAAAGTAAAACCTACGTGGCCATTTTCGATTTCTATATGGGTGTAATGCCACCTATATCCATGTTTTAAAAATCGTTATTGTATCTAGAGGGCCATTATGTAGCGTATTTTGGGCCTCCGTGTATCCGCTTATTTTTATTCAAAATTCTCTTATACGACTTGGCAGAAAAATTCTACTTATGCCATACATTAGGGGGTGCTTCTGGTCCTGCGCTAATTAAGGCAGAAATCCACAAAAAATTGGTGGCCTACAAACCAAATAGGATAGTAAGATCACAGCACTTGGCTTCCCGAGAGCTGATACGGCACCCTGTCAGAGTCGATAGAATTGTCGCAATAAGGTAAACGAGAAGCGCTAAATTCAAAAGGCCTGATCAACTGTGACCGCCTTAGCAAGGCGCGGCAACTGTGCACGTTTTAAAAGAGCTTTCAACGAAACAGGTTGGCACGCCATCGCCTCTGCCGTTGTGTGAACCTTTAATATAACCGCCCCCATCTCAAACGGATGGTGCGACCAGAGTTCCCAGAGAAAACTCTCAGGGTCGCGACGATCAAGACCTTCCTCGGCAAGAATGTGACGAGGGAAATCTTTGGCATTGAATGTAACAATAGCATCAGCCTGGGAGTGGATTGCTACCGCAAAAACATGGATGTCGTTGGGATCTGGTAGAAGCAGGCGGGCTTCGATGTATGGTACAGATTGCACCATACAACTAGGGAATACTCTCTTCATTATGGTAATCTCGTTGCGAGCGGCAGCTTCTTGTTTTACTCCCAATTTCAAGGTGGCCCACGCCCATTCTTCAAGAATACGTTCGGACCAACGTGGTTGGTAAAGCCCCTGTGCGGCAGCCCCGAGAAGAAGGTCGCGTAGCACGGATGGATAAAGGACACAGGCGTCAAGAACGACACGCAAGGCGTTAGTCCAGTCGAAAGACCAGTGATTTCAGATAGCCTGATTCTGCCAGTTGCGGCAGTATCGGGTGGTCGGCCCCAGCAAATCCAATATGCAATAGTTGCGCACGGCGTCCACCGCGCCCGATGCCACGTGTACAAGCCGAACGGAAAGCCTGCGGTTCAACGACATGGGAGCAGGAGCAAAGTACGATATACCCGCCCGCTGCCACCAAAGGCGAGGCAAGGCGAGCGAGGCGTTCATAAGCCCGCAAACCCGCTTCGAGAGAATTCTTGGCCGGCGCAAATGCTGGCGGGTCACAAATCACCACATCAAAACGAGCGTCTTCGGCTCCCATAGTTTCGAGCACGTCAAAGGCATCCCCTTGACGCGTAGTAAAATTGTCAGCCACACCCGAAGCCTTGGCCCCCTGTTTTGCAAGTACCAGTGCGGAAGCAGAAGCATCGACTGCAAGGGCCGAAGCTGCACCATTTGCAAGAGCTGCAAGGGCAAAACCGCCAACATGAGTAAAAACATCGAGTACACGTGCTCCCTTGGCAAGAGAGGCAACAAAGGCATGGTTCGGGCGCTGGTCATAAAAGAGGCCAGTCTTTTGCCCACCAGTCACATCGGCCATGTAGGTGGCTCCGTTCATAGGCACCATGATTGGCCCGTCAACCACGCCTACCACAACGACAGTTTCTTCCTTCATACCTTCCAGTCCGCGCGAACGGCCCATGCCGTTCTTGACAACCGTGGTGACGCCCGTCACCTGTTTTAGACCTGCAACCAATGCATCAAGATGCACCTCAGCCCATGCAGCATTGGGCTGGACCACGGCGACATCACCGAAACGATCAATCACGATACCGGGCAGGCCATCAGCCTCAGCATGAACTAAGCGATAAAAAGGTTTGTCATAAAGGCGGGCGCGTAAGTCGAGAGCGCGTTGCAAGCGGGCTACGAACCATGCTTGGTCAATCACCGCCTCGGCATCACGATCAAGCATGCGAGCAATAATTTTTGATTGTATATTGACGGTCACGAGGCCAATAACACGACGGTCACTGTCTTCGAGAACCGCCAACGCGCCCGGTATCAAGTTCTGGGTACGACGATCAGTCACCAATTCATCAGCATAAACCCACGGAAAGCCGTGCCGTATCGACCGCGCATCAGTGCGAGGTTTCAGACGGACGGTGGGATAAGCACGCTTGGGAGCGTCAATCGCATCGTCGGTGGCAGGATCCGTAATGGAAGAAGGAGAGGATGTCATATCCCCTCCTTACGCCAGAACAGAGGTAAAGGGAAAGTGCGGCTTCAGCGCACCAAGGCCAGTGCTTCAAACCGGCCACTTTTCACGCGCGCCATCGGCATAAGGTCAATAACGAAAGCTAAAAACTGCGATGACACCCCTAGAGCTTTTGAGATCGAGCACAATCTAATCCAGACTTTCAAGAAATGCACTGAAGACAGTGTCAATCATAGTCACATTGAAGCGCAGATCGTGCTTATGTCCAATGCTATAGTGAGTTCTTGCAACATCAATGATGATCGACCCAGAGCTTAAGGATATTTGCTTGCAAAGTCTCCAGCCTAGGCAGCACGACAGCCTAAAAATCGGCAACCGTATACATTAGTTAGATTTTATCGATACGGAGTATACCTAAATAGGACTAACATAGATTATTTTCATAATTTAAACCCCGCCGAAAACAATGTTCTGTTGCGAAAAAACTGCACGCCACCCAAGGGGAAGCAATATAGGTTCACACGGGTTCTTAGCGCTAACAAAATCTGCTAGAAAAGTCGCAACCGACTCTCGACTAAACGCCAGCCACACATACCAAGGATCAGCACCATGTCGCTTCATCCTACTATCGCCCGAGTGACCGACCGCATCCGTAAGAGGTCACACGACCATCGCAGCGCCTATCTGGAGCGGATGGAGCGGGCCGCCTCGGTCGATGGTCCAGCACGGGGGCATCTGACTTGCGGCAACCAAGCACATGCCTGTGCGGCGATGGGAATTGACAAAGAGGCTATGGCGGCGGGGCGCATGCCCAACATAGGGATAATTAGCGCCTATAACGACATACTCTCCGCTCACCAGCCCTTCGAAACCTATCCTGCCCTGATCCGCGAGGCAGCACGCAAGGCAGGGGCCACAGCGCAGATGGCTGGCGGGGTTCCGGCGATGTGCGACGGGGTTACACAAGGTCAAGCAGGAATGGAGCTATCGCTGTTTTCCCGCGATGTGATCGCACTTGCGGCAGGTGTATCATTATCGCACGATACCTTCGACGCGGCGCTTTTCCTCGGCGTCTGCGACAAAATCGTGCCAGGGCTGATCATCGCAGCGGCCACTTTCAGCCATATCCCATCAATCTTCGTACCCGCAGGGCCGATGACGAGCGGGCTACAAAATGACGAAAAATCCAAGGTCCGCAACGCCTATGCCAATGGCGAGATAGGGCGCGATAAGCTGATGCTCGCCGAGATGGCAAGCTATCACGGACCGGGTACATGTACTTTCTACGGCACAGCCAATACCAACCAGATGCTAATGGAATTCATGGGCCTCCACCTACCCGGCAGCTCCTTCATTAACCCTAGCACACCCCTGCGCGAGGCTTTGACGATTGCGTCCGTACAACGCGTGACAGAGATCACACCGCAGGGCAACGATTACCGGCCAATAGGAAAAATCCTAGACGAACGAGCCTTTGTGAACGGACTGGTCGGACTGATGGCGACGGGCGGGTCGACAAACCTTGTCCTGCATTTACCCGTCATGGCGCGGGCAGCAGGGATACTGCTTGATTTACAGGACTTCGCCGATATTTCAGAAGCGGTACCACTGATGGCCAAAGTCTACCCGAACGGTCTAGCGGATGTGAACCACTTTCACGCGGCAGGAGGACTTGGCTATATGATAGGGAAATTACTCGACGCAGGCCTACTACATCCCGATGCTAGGACCGTAGCAGGCGATGGGCTGTCGTTTTACAGACAAGAGCCAAAGCTGATCGATGGCAAGATAGTATGGCAAAACGGAGCTACGGAAACGCTGAACAAAAATATCCTGCGCCCAACGACCGATCCCTTTGCTAAGACCGGTGGCTTAAAGCAATTATCGGGCAATCTGGGACGCGGCGTTATCAAGATTTCGGCCGTATCCCCCAAGCGGTATGTAATCGAAGCCCCAGCTCGCATCTTTCATAGTCAGGAAGATGTAAAAGCCGCATTTAAACGTGGAGAATTCATCGCAGATACTGTTATCGTAGTGCGCTTTCAGGGTCCACAAGCCAATGGCATGCCGGAACTACACTCGCTAACTCCGACCCTCTCGATCCTGCAAGATCGCGGACTACGGGTAGCATTAGTCACCGATGGGCGCATGTCGGGCGCTTCAGGCAAGGTGCCCGCCGCAATCCATGTCTCGCCCGAAGCAGCAGCCGGTGGCCCCCTTGCCCGCCTACGTGATGGTGACATCATCAGGCTCGACGCGGTTGCAGGCACGCTAACTGTTCTAACAGCCGATTTCGATACCCGTTTTCCCATAACGACTGATCTGACAGCCAACCGCTATGGTACTGGACGCGAACTCTTCGAGATATTTCGCCGCAACGTCGGCCCTTCCGATCTGGGCGCGAGCGTAGTGGTCTGACACACCGTTTTTTGCTCTGAACTATCCTGCATATCTGGAGTTGCGACCCCAAATTTCGTTACAAAATCTACGCTGAAAGGAGCACTCTATGACACCGAGCCAGCAAAGTGCCGCCGCCGCAAAAGTCTGCGCCCTCGCCCCCGTAATGCCTGTATTGGTGATTGATGATCTGTCCTATGCCAAACCCCTAGCAAAAGCCATAGTGTCTGGTGGCTTACCTGTGCTGGAAGTAACGCTACGCACATCCTTCGCACTTGATGCGATCCGCGCGATGGCCGAGATTCCGGACAGCGTAGTCGGGGCCGGAACCCTGCTGACGCACGCCGATGTAAAAGCGGCCAAAGCGGCGGGCGCGACCTTCGGGGTCAGTCCTGGTGCCACCGACCGCCTAATCGCCGCCTGCGAGGA
>JADZAO010000126.1 GCA_020852535.1 Paracoccaceae bacterium
CATTTTTGCTTCGGCCACGACCTATTTGATGGCGCTGACCGGTCTGTTGTTGGCCGGTGGCATCCTGCTGTTGTGGGTTTGCTGGAAAATGTGGCGCGAACTGTGGGAAGGCTCGAGTGATAATAATCGTGTTGAAGAGGCGCTGACGGGTGCAGACCTGAATCGTGACGGATCGGTGGCGGGCGGGTCGACTAAGACATTTTGGCAGGCGGCGATGCAGATTGTGATTGCGGATGTGTCGATGAGCCTCGACAATGTTTTGGCTGTGGCAGGGGCCGCACGCGAACATAAGGCTGTACTGTTTGTTGGGTTGATTTTGTCGATCGCATTGATGGGTTTAGCTGCAAGCTTCGTGGCACGGTTGTTGAATAAGCACCGCTGGATTGCCTATGTGGGTCTTGCGATTATCGTCTATGTCGCACTGAAGATGATCTTGGAGGGTTGGTATCAGATGTCGGTGCTGGGGTGAGTTTGGATTTCAAATGGGCGGAATGACAAAGGGCGACCTACAGGTCGCCCTTTGTCATTTAGGAGCACGAGCGTGATCATACCAAGCGGCTAATGTCTACCGCTGCCCTGATGAAATCGGCAAACAACGGATGGGGGAAAAAAGGTTTGGATTTCAGTTCTGGGTGGAACTGGACGCCGATGAACCACGGGTGATCTTTGACTTCGACGATTTCTGGAAGGCGGCCATCGGGGGACATGCCCGAGAAGATGAGGCCGCATTTTTCCAGGCGGTCGCGGTATTTGATATCGACTTCGTAGCGGTGGCGGTGGCGTTCTTCGATAGTGGTGTTGCCATAGATCTGCGCCACTTTTGAACCTGCGGTTAGGCTGGCGGTATAGGCCCCGAGGCGCATGGTGCCGCCTTTGTCATCGGTAAGTTTGCGGGCGATGACATGGTTGCCCTGTACCCATTCCTTGAGGTGGTAGACCACGGGGGTGAAGCGTTTTTCTCCCGCTTCGACATCAAATTCTTCGGAGCCTGCGTTTCTCAGGCCCGCAAGGTTGCGAGCACTTTCGATCACGGCCATCTGCATGCCGAGGCAGATTCCGAGATAGGGGATTTTCTTTTCACGGGCGAATTGTGCGGCCCTGATCTTGCCTTCGGTGCCTCGTTCGCCAAAACCGCCGGGAACAAGTATCGCGTGAAAGTTTTCAAGGTAAGGCGTGGGGTCTTCGTGTTCGAAGATTTCAGCGTCAATCCATTCGGCTTTCACTCGGGTGCGGTTGGCCATGCCGCCGTGGGTTAATGCCTCGGCTATGGATTTGTAGGCGTCTTCGAGCTGGGTGTATTTTCCGACAATGGCGACGCGGACCATACCTTCAGCATGGGTTAGACGGTCCATTACGTCCTCCCAGCGGGTTAGGTTTGGTTTAGGCGCGGGAGTGATCCCAAAAGCGTCGAGTACGGCCTGATCAAGACCCGAACGGTGATAGGCAAGGGGCGCTTCGTAGATGGTTTTTAGGTCATAGGCCGGAATGACCGAGTTCTTGCGGACGTTGCAGAAGAGGGCGATCTTTTCACGTTCTTTTTCAGGGATTGGGTGTTCTGAGCGGCATACGAGAACATCGGGGGCGAGGCCGATAGATTGCAGTTCTTTTACCGAGTGCTGGGTGGGTTTGGTTTTCAATTCTCCTGATGCCATGATATAGGGTAAAAGTGTAAGGTGCATCAGGATCGACTGCCCCCGGGGGCGTTCGTGGATGAACTGGCGGATAGCTTCGAAGAAGGGTAAGCCTTCGATGTCGCCCACGGTGCCGCCGATTTCGCAGAGCATGAAATCGACCTCTTCGTCACCAATGTGGAGGAAATTTTTGATCTCGTTTGTGACGTGGGGAATGACTTGGATGGTCTTGCCGAGGTAGTCGCCGCGACGTTCTTTTTCTAGCACGTTGGAATAGATGCGACCGGATGAGATGCTGTCTGTCTGACGGGCAGAAACACCGGTGAAGCGTTCATAATGGCCAAGGTCGAGGTCAGTTTCCGCGCCGTCATCGGTGACGAAGACTTCGCCATGCTCGAAGGGCGACATCGTGCCCGGATCGACGTTAAGGTAGGGGTCGAGTTTCCTCAGGCGGACGGTGTAGCCGCGTGCTTGTAGCAGGGCACCAAGAGCTGCGGAGGCGAGGCCCTTGCCCAGCGAGGACACTACTCCGCCTGTGATGAAGATATAGCGTGCCACGCGGTGCTCCCGTGCTTAGGTCAATCGGTGCGATCAAGCAGCGATTCGCATAGAAGGAATCGCATCGTCACGGGAGTTAATTCGTAACGCAGTTTTTGTCTGCACGCAACAAGACCACTATATGCTGTCTGTCCCTTAGAAAGAAAACTCTAGTTATGGTGCTGTCACTTGTCCGCTGGAGGCGGGGCGATTGGTGCATCGGCAGGCTGCGGCGGTAGAAGATCGCCGTCGAGCAGCGTGTTTCCCGGTGCGGCGGAGATGCCGAGCTGGTCAATTACTGATTCAGATCCGGCCTTTCGTGCAGCAAGGACCGTGAGCGTGATCGACGTTGCGATGAAGCATATAGCGAAGATCCATGTCAGTTTGGCAAGCGCCGTCGCGGCACTGCGACCGCTCATAAGGGAGTTGCTTCCGCCCATGCCGAGACCGCCACCTTCGGATCGCTGTAAGAGCACCACGCCGATTAGCATGAGGGCGAGGATAAGTTGGATCGTGAGGATGACGTTTTCCATTGGGGCGCTTTTCTTGGAACTGACGTGCCTATCTAGGCGGAAGGATGGCAGGGGTGCAAGCCCCCAAGGCTTCTATGGCGCAAGACGCGCAGAGGGTTTTTCTTTTCTTGGCTGATCGTGCCAATTAATCTTTGAAGATATTTGAGCCAGCATGAAAGTACTCATGGCCTTTTGGCTTTATCTTGGCTCAAGTACTGCGCATCGTAAACGGGCAATGCGAGTGTCGCAAGGATTTAGCTTTTCTTTGTGAGAGTGGACCGCTATAGCACGCACGGTTTTAGTAAACCGTGAAAGGATAGCCGTCATGGCCAATGTCGTCGTCGTGGGTGCCCAGTGGGGTGACGAGGGGAAGGGCAAGGTTGTTGACTGGTTGTCCGAGCGGGCTGATGTGGTCGCGCGTTTTCAGGGTGGACATAACGCGGGGCACACGCTTGTTATTGATGGTAAAGTGTTTAAACTGTCTCTCTTACCTTCTGGCATCGTGCGGGGTGGTAAGCTTTCGGTAATTGGCAATGGTGTGGTGTTGGACCCTTGGGCACTCTTGTCTGAGATTGATAAGGTGCGTGGTCAGGGGGTGGTGGTTGATCCCGACACTTTGATGATCGCCGAGAACGCTGCGCTGATTCTGCCAGTGCACGGCGAATTAGATCGTGCTCGTGAGGGACAGACCGGTGTTGCCAAGATTGGTACCACCGGGCGGGGGATCGGGCCGGCCTATGAAGATAAAGTGGGGCGTCGTGCGGTACGCGTAGCCGATTTGGCCGACGGTGCGACGTTGGATTTGCGCATTGGGCGGTTGTTGTCACATCATAATGCCTTGCGTGCTGGTTTGGGGTTGGAACCAGTGGATGCTGTGGCTTTGAAAGCGCAGTTGCTGGAGGTTGCGCCGAGGATTTTGCCCTATGCCAAGCCAGTCTGGAAGGTGATGCATGACATGCGTCGTGCCGGAAAACGTATTCTGTTTGAAGGCGCACAGGGCGCGCTGCTGGACGTTGATTTTGGGACTTATCCTTATGTGACGAGTTCTAACACGCTGGCGGGGATGGCCGCGACGGGTACAGGATTGGGGCCGACTGCGGTGGATTTCGTGCTGGGTATTGTGAAGGCCTATACGACCCGTGTGGGCGAAGGGCCGTTCCCGACTGAGTTGTTTGATGCTGATGGCGAGCGTCTTGGTGAGCGGGGTCACGAGTTTGGCACAGTTACAGGGCGCAAGCGCCGTTGTGGCTGGTTCGATGCAGTTTTGGTACGTCATACTTGTGCGACGAGTGGTGTTTCTGGCATCGTGCTGACCAAGCTTGATGTTTTGGATGGATTCGAGACCTTGAAGATATGCGTGGGTTACGAGCTTGACGGGCAGCGGCTGGATTATCTGCCGACTGCCGCTAATTTGCAGGCGCGGGTTACGCCGATCTACGAAGAGATGCCCGGATGGAGAGAATCGACTGCAGGTGCCCGGTCTTGGGCTGATCTGCCGGGGGCTGCAATTAAATATGTACGCCGGGTCGAAGAACTGATTCAGTGCTCGGTTGCTATGGTTTCGACCGGCCCTGAGCGAGATGATACTATCCTTGTGACCGATCCTTTCGCGGATTGAACGTGTGGCCTGTCGGCCTATCTAATGGCAGGCCTGAGGGAGCTTTTTCGATGGTTTTAGGATACAAGATGCGCAAGCGGCTCTCGCTGTTGACCCTATTGGTCGGCTTGCCGCTTTACATCATTGTCGTTGTTAAGGTTGTCAGTCGGCTCGAACGTCCTTCGATACTTGTAGAATTGCTGATTTATGTAGCGCTGGGTGTGGTCTGGGTGTTGCCGTTCAAGTCCATCTTCAAGGGTATAGGCCAAGCCGATTCTGATGCTTTAAACGACTGAATACGAAATGTAGAAACTGGGAAAGGCGTACATGGCTTTTTGTTCGCCTTTTTGTCTTGGGCCTCAGTGGCAGCTTTTAGCCCGTATGGTGTTTGTTTTGGGTGTGCTCGGCTGGTGCTTGGCTTTTATATAAGCTTGGATGCCATTTTACTTGTCCTATCGATCCTTTTTATGAAAAAAGCGGGTTTATTTGAAGGATTGATTGTGGCTAGACACGCCATCTCCCTCTGCAATGAAAGACGATACTGCTATGAATTGTCCGATTGTCCAATCTTCTGATGGGATTACTTTGGTTGGGGGAGGCCCCGTTACGAAGGCCGAACTGGCGTTGGCACTGCGCCATGCGCCGCGCATTGTCGCGGCGGATGGCGGGGCTGATAGTGTGTTGGCGGCGGGTTTGATGCCTGAGGCTGTGGTGGGCGACTTTGATTCCATTAGCGCCGTGGCACGAGCTGCTATTCCTCTTGAACGGCAATATGTGATTGAGGACCAAGATACGACCGATTTCGACAAGGCGCTGCGGTCGGTCGATGCGGCTTTCGTGTTGGCGTTGGGCTGCACGGGGGGGCAGGTCGATCAAGGTTTGGCGGTATTGAATGGGTTGGTTCGGTATGCCAACCGGCGTTGCATTCTGGTTGGGTCGCGGGATGTAATTTTTCATGCGCCTGCGCGGATGGTGTTGGAGATGAGGTTGGGGGATCGTTTTTCGCTGTTTCCCATGGCACCTGTGACGGGGCAAAGTGAGGGGCTGCAATGGCCGATCGGCGGGATCGCATTTGCGCCGAACGGGATGATTGGCACATCGAATCGCGTTGTGGCGCGGCGTGTGGTGCTTGAGATGGACCAGTCGGGGATGCTGGTGATTCTGCCTAGGGCGCGGCTGGCGGCTGTACTTAAAGCATTTTTACCGACAAGACAGCCAGCTGTCTCTTGAGGCGATCCGATAGATCGTAAGAGATCAGCAGTTCGGGACATTGACCGCAAGACCGCCCAGCGAGGTTTCCTTGTATCTCTCGTGCATGTCGCGGCCCGTCTGATGCATCGTTTTGATGCAGACATCAAGTGATACGAGGTGGACCCCGTCGCCACGTAGGGCGAGCGAGGCTGCCGAGACCGCCTTGATCGCGCCGAGGCCGTTTCTTTCAATGCATGGTACCTGTACTAGGCCTTTTACGGGGTCGCAGGTCATGCCGAGATGGTGTTCTAGCGCGATTTCGGCGGCGTTTTCGATTTGTTCAGTGGTACCGCCTAGAACAGCTGCTAGTCCGGCGGCGGCCATTGCTGCGGCAGAGCCGACTTCAGCCTGACAACCGCATTCTGCCCCTGAGATCGAGGCGTTGTGCTTGACGAGGCCACCGATGGCGGCAGCAGTTAGCATGAATTCACTCACGCGAGAAGCCGAAGCGCCCGGCACATGGTCAAGCCAGTAGCGGATCACGGCGGGTACCACGCCTGCGGCGCCGTTGGTGGGTGCGGTGACGACTTGGCCGCCTGCGGCGTTTTCTTCGTTCACTGCCATCGCATAGAGTGACATCCAGTCGTTGATAGTGTGTGGGGCGGTTATGTTCAGCCCGCGCTCAGCTATGAGCATATCGTGGATGCCCTTGGCGCGGCGGCGGACCTTCAACCCGCCGGGCAAGATACCCTCGCTTGCCATGCCGCGGCTGATGCAATCGTTCATGACCTTCCATATCCGTTCCATCCCGCAGTTGAGGTCGGCGGCGGAACGAAATTCCAATTCGTTGGCGCGTTTCATCTGGGCGATGGTCAGGCCTGATGCTTTGGCCATTGCCATCATCTCGTTGGCAGATTCGAAGGGGTAGGGTACATTGAGGCTTGTTTTGTTCTTGGCGCCGCTGGGCTCGGCCAATTCCGAGGCCGTCAGCACGAAGCCGCCACCGATGGAGTAATAGGTTTCTTCGAGGATCACGTCGCCTTGTGCATCGGTGGCTTTGATGATCATGCCGTTGGCATGACCTGGCAGTGCGGGGCCGTAATTGAAGAGTAGATCGGTTGAGGGGTCGAAATTTAGTTCGGGTAGGCCGGGAGGAGTGATGGTCTTGGTAGCTTTGATCGTTGCGAGAATGGTTTCCGCCTTTGCAGCGTCATAGGTCGCGGGCTCGAACCCCGCGAGGCCGAGGATTGTCGCGCGGTCGGTGGCGTGGCCTACGCCGGTAAAGGCGAGTGAGCCGTGGAGGGAGACGCGCAGCCCTTTGGGTTGAAAGAGCGAGGCGCGTAGAGTGTCCAAGAAACGGGCAGCGGCGACCATTGGGCCCATCGTGTGGCTGGACGAGGGGCCGACGCCTATTTTGAAAATATCGAATATTGAAAGGAACATCGTTCCACTCTCTCCCTATGCGCCGTATGCCTTACGCTAAAGTGGGCATAAAGGGCGGGGAGGCAAGGTCGAAAAGCGACAGGTTCGGCCTGAAAGGGGACATGGTGGCATATTTACTGGCTTTTAATCGTATTCGACGAGGTTTGGTCTTGGAGATGTCGGGGTTATAAGATGCTAGGTTGAATTCTGCGTTCCTTTTTATACTCGTTGCGGCGCAGGAACAGGGCTTTGTCGTTGTTTTAATTGGTCTGGTCGCGGCCTAGGTAAAATGCTTTGGGACCGATTTTAAGTGCTTTTCTGCAGGGTCCCTAGCGCTGTAGTTGTTCTTGCAAAGCGATCTTGACAATGACGGTGTGGTCCGGGTGCGACGAGTGGTGCTGCGGACGGCTTTGGTGGCCGTCTCTTAGGTGAAGCTGTTGCACTGGTTTTCCTAAGAATTGCGTTTTGAGTATTTTCGCTAAGTTGAAACGAAAACGAAGGTGCGTGGTGGCGGGCGTTTGGCCTTTCCTTTTTCTGTTCAGGGAGTGGTGTAGCCAGGGTGGGCAAGAACGGATTTGTGGCGTGTGAGTGCGGGTGTTTGCGGTGGACAATTCGTGCTTACACCCTGCGGCGGCTTTGCCTATAAGTGAGGTGAGGCAATCCGAGGAGCCCGCTATGCCTGCCGAATTGAGTCCCATCGACAAGGCCAAGTTTGTTGCCGCTAAGCGGGCGACTGAATTTGTTGAGACAGGTATGAAGTTGGGGCTTGGCACAGGATCGACTGCCGCCTGGATGGTGCGTTGTCTAGGTGAGCGCATCCGCGAGGAAGGGCTTAAGGTTGTGGGCGTTCCTACATCGACTCGTACGGCGGAGTTGGCGCGGCAGATGGGCGTGCCGATCACAACGCTGGACGAGGCTAAATGGCTGGACCTGACGATTGATGGCGCGGACGAGTTTGACCATAATTTTGTGCTGATCAAGGGCGGTGGGGCGGCGCTATTGCAAGAAAAAATTGTGGCGACCGCTAGCGACCGGATGATTGTGATTGCCGATGCCGCGAAGGAAGTGGCACAGTTGGGGGTCTTTCCTTTGCCGGTCGAGGTAATCTCGTTTGGCTGGCAGACGACCAAGACGTTGATTGAGGAGGCGCTGGTCAGCTTGGATCTGCTGAACTTTGAGTGCTTGTTGCGGATGAATGGTGCAAAACCGTTGATGACCGATGAGAGTAATTACATTATCGATCTACATCTGAAGCGGGTCGATAATCCACGTCAGCTGGCGCTGGTGCTGAATCAGATTCCGGGTGTGGTTGAGAATGGGCTGTTCATTGATATTTGCGATATCGTAGTGATCGGACACGGCGACGGGCGGGTCACGGTACGTGATATTAATCTGGGGTCTGAGACTGACGATTTTGTCGAATTCAAGCCTAGCAAGAACATCTTTGCGGATATGGAATGAGCTTCGATTACGATCTTTTTGTTATTGGTGGTGGGTCTGGCGGGGTTAGGGCGGCGCGGGTCGCAAGCGGTGACTGGGGCGCGCGGGTTGGCCTAGCTGAGGAAAGCCGCATGGGGGGCACCTGTGTTATTCGTGGTTGTGTGCCGAAGAAGTTGATGGCGTTTGCCGGTGGATTTTCTGAGGCCATTAAGGATGCGCGGGCTTATGGCTGGAGCCTGACGGATGGTGCTTTTGATTGGCCTGAGTTCCGTGCTTTACTTGAAAATGAACTGGATCGTTTGGAACAGGCTTATCGTGACACGCTTAAAAATGCGGGTTTGGTGGTTTATGATCAGCGAGCGTGGGTGGTAGATCCGCATTGTGTGGAGCTGGCTGATGGGACGAGGCTAACGACGAAGCACATTCTGATCGCTACGGGGGGGTGGCCTTTCGTGCCCGACATTCCTGGGCGTGAGTTAGCCATCACCTCGAATGAGATCTTTCATATGTCCGAATTACCTAAGCGGGCGTTGGTGGTGGGCGGCGGTTATATTGCGAGCGAATTTGCCTGTATTTTGCATGGGATGGGGGTTAAGGTCACGCAATATTATCGCGGCGCACAGATTCTGCGCGGGTTTGATGATGAGGCGCGGGGGCATGTCGCTAATGCGATGCAGGCGCGGGGGATTGCGGTGCACTGCGGGATCGATGTGATTAGGCTTGAGCAGCGTCCGGGCGGCATCTTTGCTGTGGCGACCGATGGGTCTGAGCGCGAGTTTGATTTGGTGCTTTATGCTACGGGGCGTAGGCCCAATGCAGCGGGGCTTGGCTTGGAACATCTCGGCGTGGTTTTGGGGCGGCATGGTGAGATTGTCGTGGACGAGTGGTCGCAGACGACGGTGCCGTCGATCTTTGCTGTGGGCGATGTGACTGACCGTGTGAACCTCACCCCGGTTGCAATTCGCGAAGGGCATGCCTTTGCCGATACGGTTTTTGGCGCAAAACCTACCAAGTTTGTCCATGAGATGATCCCTTCGGTGGTCTTTACCCAGCCCGAATTGGGCTCGGTTGGACTGACCGAGGAAGAAGCACGGGCAATGGAGCCTATTGAGATTTATGCAACATCCTTTCGTCCGATGAAGTCGCTGTTTGCGAGGCGACAGGATCGGGTGATGATGAAGCTGGTAGTTTCTCAGGCCACACGGCGGGTGATGGGCTGTCATATCGTTGCACCCGATGCGGGCGAGTTGATCCAGCTTGCCGCCATCGCGGTGCGTATGGGGGCCACAAAAGAGGATTTTGACCGCACTGTTGCGGTGCATCCGACCATCTCTGAAGAATTGGTGACGATGAAAAAACCAGTCCGTCTTGTTTAAGGTCTTATGGCTTCTTGAAATCTTTTGAGACATGCACAGTTTAATCTCGACGATAGAAAAAGGGTAAAAATCAATGGCAGGTAGCGGAGGTCCTTGGGGTGATGGTGGTGGCCCGGGTGATGATGATCGCAACAACGGGGATCGCAACGGAGGACGTGGCGATGACCGCGGGAGCGGTCGCAAACTCGAAGGGAGCGTTCCGCAGATAACCGAGATTGAGGATCTGATGAAAAAAGGCCAAGATCAGCTGCGCGTGTTGATTGGGGGGCGTGGGCGCAACGGCTTTGGGGGCGGCGGGCGTGGTCCGGTTGCGGGCGGTCCGATGATCTCGCGTCAAGGTTTGACGTTGGGCGTGCTGGGTGCTGCTGTGTTGTGGTCGTTTATGTCGTTTTACACGGTAAAGCCGGAAGAACGGTCGGTAGAGCTCTTTTTGGGTGAGTTTTCTTCCATTGGAGATTCGGGTCTGAATTTTGCGCCTTGGCCTTTTGTTACAGCGGAAATCGTGCAGGTGACGGGCGAGCGGCAGACGGAAGTGGGGCGGTCCAGTACTGATCCCACCGCTGTGGGGCTGATGCTTACGCGTGACCAAAATATCGTGGACATTGGCTTTCAGGTTGTCTGGAACATTTCTGACCCGTCGAAGTATTTGTTTAACCTCGCTGATCCTGAAGACACGATCCGTGCTGTGGCGGAATCAGCCATGCGCGATATTATCGCACGGTCGGAGCTTTCGCCTATTTTGAACCGTGATCGTGGGGCGATTGCCGCTGATCTTCGGCAGGCCGTGCAGACCACGCTCGAAAGCTATAACGCTGGTATCAACGTGATCCGTGTGAACTTGCAGCAGGCTGCCCCGCCTTCGGAGGTGATAGATGCTTTCCGTGCGGTGCAGGCCGCTCAGCAAGAGCGTGACCGGCTGGAGAAAGAGGCTGACGCCTATGCCAACCGCGTGACCGCAGGGGCCCGCGGCGAGGCTGCGCGATTGATCGAAAACTCTGAAGCCTACCGTGCCGAAGTAGTGAATAACGCGCAGGGTGAGGTGAGTCGTTTCTTGTCCGTTTATTCGGAGTATGTGAAGGCGCCGGAAGTGACGCGTAAGCGTATGTATTTGGAAACTATGGAAAAAATATTAGGCGGTATGAATAAGGTGATTCTTGATGGGGTGAGTTTAGGTGAAGGTGGCGGGAGTGGTGTTGTGCCCTTCCTTCCTTTGAACGAATTGAACCGTCCAGCGGCTCCGCCCGCAGCAGCCGTGAACAGCGTGGGGACTAACTGATGAAAACTGCATCTATTTTTATTGCCGTGGCGATACTAGGCGCGGTTGCGTTGTCGTCGATGTTCATCGTGGACGAGCGCGAAAAGGTGCTGGTGTTGCAATTCGGTCAGGTCAAACAGGTGCGTGACGAGCCGGGTATCGGTTTTAAGGTGCCGTTTATCCAAGATGTCGTGCGCTATGACGATCGTATTCTGTCCCTGCCAACGCGGCCTATCGAAGTGACTATGAGCGATGACCGTCGTCTGGTTGTTGACGCCTTTGCTCGTTGGCGCGTGACCGATCCGGTGCGCTTTCGTGAGGCTGTTGGAGCGAATGGCATTATGCAAGCGATGAGCCGACTGGAGGGTATTTTGAACGATGCCATCCCGCAGGTGCTGGGTTCAGTGGAATCGAGTCGTGTGGGGTCGGAGGACCGGTTGTCGCTGATGGGCCTGATCCGCGATATTGCGCGGCGCGAGGGGTCTTCGCTGGGCATTGACGTGGTGGATGTGCGACTGACGCGCACCGACCTGCCGGAGCAGAATCTCGAAGCGACTTTTGCTCGTATGCGTGCCGAGCGCGAACGCGAGGCAGCGGACGAAATAGCCCGTGGTGGCGAAGCGGCGAGCCGTGTGCGGGCAAGTGCCGACCGGGCCGTGGTAGAGCTGACTTCAGGCGCGCGGCGTCAGGCGGAAGTGGTGCGCGGCGAGGCCGATGCTGAGCGGAATCGTATCTATGCTGAGGCTTTCGGGAAGGCCCCTGAATTTTTTGCCTTTACCAGATCGCTCACCAGCTACGAACGGTCGCTGAAAGCAGAAAATTCGTCAATTGTGATGACCCCAGATAGCGAGTTTTTCGAGTATTTTCGGTCGGATCAGGGGGCCAAGGCAAAGGCTGTTGTCGGTAAATGAGTGGTTTTTTGTAAGTTTTGGGCATGACGCTGGTGATCAATGGGGCGCTGTTTGTTTTGATTTTTTGCGTATGGAGCGAGTTTTGGAATTTTTGACTGTATTGAGTCGTAATTAGTGACGAGCTATTGGGTCGGCGTTTTGGGAAGCCGTCATGTTGGTCGTTGCAGTGGCGAGGTTGTTTTGAAGCGCCGCTTGTAACAATCGGTGGTGCTGTGGCATCACAGGCCTTTTACGTGGCGCGACCGAGTTTGTATCGTTTTTGGTCCATATTTGGACGATGGTCTGGAACGTGCTAGGTGCAGACGCTTTTGTTGCGTGGGGTTATCGAAACAAAAAGGAGTTCGGGTTGCTGTCTCTGGTCCAAACTTATCACCACGGCTCAAAGATTGCCCGTGGACTTTCGATTGGTCTTTCTTCGGGTTTATCGCGGCTGGCGTTCGCTGGGTTTCTGGGTCTGACGCTCGGCCTTGGTTTGACCGATCTTGCGGCAGCGCGTGGCGCGCCGGATAGCTTTGCTGATCTGGCTGAACAGATTAGTCCTTCGGTAGTTAACATTACGACGACATCGGTCGTCGCGGTCCCTGCCGAGAACGAGCCGATGGTTCCCGAAGGATCGCCATTCGAGGATTTCTTCAAGGAGTTTCAAGATCGAAATGGTTATGGTGAACGAGGTCAGCACCGATCTGAGGCGCTGGGATCGGGCTTTATTATATCGCAAGATGGCTACATCGTTACGAACAATCATGTGATTGAAGGTGCCGACGATATTTCTATTGAGTTTTTTTCGGGCGAGACGTTAAAGGCGGAACTTGTTGGGACCGACCCCAAGACTGACATCGCGCTTTTGAAAGTGAAGTCAGATAAGGCGCTGCCCTTTGTGCAGTTTGGCAATTCAGACCTGACGCGTGTGGGTGATTGGGTCGTGGCTATGGGTAATCCGCTGGGACAGGGGTTCTCGGTTTCTGCGGGTATTGTGTCAGCACGAAATCGCGAGCTTTCAGGCACATATGATGATTATATTCAGACGGATGCTGCAATTAATCGTGGCAATTCAGGCGGGCCTTTGTTCAACATGGATGGGCAGGTCATTGGGGTGAATACCGCTATCTTGTCGCCCAACGGTGGGTCGATCGGTATCGGTTTTTCTATGGCGTCGAATGTGGTCGATAAGGTGGTCGCGCAGCTCAAGCAGTTTGGTGAGACGCGGCGCGGTTGGCTGGGGGTGCGCATTCAGGATGTGACGCCGGATGTGGCTGAAGCGATGAGTCTCACTTTGCCTAAAGGAGCGCTAGTCACAGATGTACCGGAGGGTCCGGCCAAGGATGCCGGTTTGCAGTCGGGTGACGTGATCACCGCCTTTGATGGCAAGAAAATCGGATCTGCCCGTGATTTGACGCGTCAGGTGGCGGACAGTCCTATTGGGTCCGCTGTGCCCGTGTTGGTCTTACGTGATGGTAAGACTGAGATGCTGTTGGTGACGCTGGGGCGCCGCGAAGATGTGGAAGAGACAGCGCCTGTTGCAGCCAAAAATGCTGAGGCGCCACAGTTGCAGGAATTTCTGGGAATGACGCTCGAGCCGGTGACAGCTGATATGATTGATCAGCTTGATTTGCCTGCTGGAACCCAAGGGCTGGTTGTCTTGAAAGTGGGCGAAGGAACCGAAGCCTTTGGTAAGGGTCTGCGCGAGAGGGATGTGATCATCGAAGCAGGCCAAAAAAAGGTGGTGAGTTTGCAAGACCTTGAAGATCAGTTGACTGAAGCCAAAGAGGCGGGACGCAAATCGTTGCTTTTGTTGGTGCGACGTGGCGGTGAATCGCGTTTTGTGGCGCTGTCAGTTGAAGAGATGAAGTAAGCTACGGCTAAATTAATATGGGACGGCGGAAAAATCTGCCGTCTTTTTGTATTTACTTTGGCTCAAATACTCGTGGCGTTATGTGGCTTTGGAAGGTTTGTGTGAAAGGCGTGTGTAAAACTTACCATTCACTTCAAACGTTTGGAGGCCATAGTGCTACCTGTGAGGCGTAGAATGTGATTACTGGGTGGCTATTTGTCTCGTAGAGTTCGATTAAGAATATAGTACGTTGTAGCTGCCGGTTTTATTAGAGAAAATATACAGATTTATCTGCAAGGTAAGGATAGAGCGTGGGTGCTCTATGCTTTGGCCAGCAATGCCTTGCCCTATGGCAAAGCGGAGAAAATTGGCTTACGTTGTGGCGCAAGGACGTATGTTTTTAAGGGAAGACGACGATGGCCAAAATCACTTATGTGGAATTCGATGGCAAGGAGCACGTTATTGAGGTGGCTACCGGGCTGACCGTGATGGAAGGTGCACGTGACAATGGCGTGTCGGGGATCGATGCTGATTGTGGTGGTGCCTGCGCTTGTTCAACCTGCCATGTTTATGTCGATCCGTTATGGGTAGAAAAACTGCCCAAGAAGGATACTATGGAAGAGGATATGCTCGATTTTGTGTGGAAACCAGATCCTGTGCGGTCGCGGCTGACCTGTCAGTTGAAGGTTTCGGATGCGCTTGATGGGCTGCGGGTGATGATGCCCGAGAAGCAGATCTAAAGTCGAAACAGTGTCGCTTCGTGCGGTGCGATGCATGATTGGGTGGCGCAGTATTTTGATTTAGATCACTTATTTTTCTAAGTAATGCTATTTTGTTATGAAGTCACATTGGAATGTGACGGTTAGTTTGTCTTGCGTTGTGGTAGGAAGGGCAAGGGTGCAACTGGGACGCCGTCTTCTAGGAGCCTCTTAGCCTCGTCTATGCGGGCTTCGCCGTATATCGCTCGTTCGGGTGCATCGCCGTTATGGATGCGGCGGGCTTCGGTTACGAAATTGAGGCCTACATATTCCGAGTCTTCCTCCAATTTGCGGCGCAGTTTCGCCATCGCCTTTTCTAGTTCGTTGGTCGGGGTCGAAAGGTCGGGGCGTGATGCGGCAGCCTTGCGAGCGTTGCAGATGGTTGGGGTCATGAGTGTCTTTTCTACGCTCGTATCGCCGCAAACGGGGCAGGTGACATGGCCTGCGGCTTTCAGGTTGTCGTAGGCCACGCCAGACTGGAACCAGCTTTCGAAAGTGTGGTCGGCAGGACATTTGAGCGAGAAGCGGATCATGAGACAGCATACCGAGGCAAATGGGACCGGCTCGACTGAGCCGGTCCGCGACAGCTAGGCTGCGTCGTGGCCAAAATCAAGTTGTAGCTATGGGATTTGCTGGCAGAGTTGAATTAGCGGTGAGGTTTTGGAACAGGGCGCGGAGTTTGAGTTCGGCCCTTTTGAAATTTGTCGCTCTAGTTCGTTTCATAGGCTTGATTTGATTTTTCTATGAAGATTGAGCTCGCGGCAAGCATGCCTTCGGAGAGGTCGCTGGTCGACTAGTCGGTGAACGTCTCTAAGTATCAGGAGAAAATTCTTCGTTGTCAGCTTTAGTTTAGCGGCGCTTCTTTGCGGAAGGTGCCGTCGCGGTTATAAATGAGGATGCGGGCGTCGGTTGTGGTGATGAGGATGTAATCCGGGCCGAGCGTGAAGGATTCGGCATTTGTTCCATTGGGCAAGGTCAGGTTTTCCGGTAGGGGAATCGTGTTGCCGTCCGGCATTCGGGTGACAAGGACCGTGGTGATGGTTATGACACCGCCAATCATCGTGACCAGAAGAACGATCACGAGCGTTTTCAGCAATCTTAGTCCCTGCGGTAGCGCGGGAATATCTGGAGCGTCATTCATGCCGGCCCTTTCCGAGACGGATACCCTGTTAACCGTGGTGATTGGGAGAGATCCGCCTGAACGGCTTGATAAGGCTTTGGTGCGCGAAGTGCCAGAGAAAGCGGCATTGTCACGTTCGCGCTTGATAAAGATGATTGTTGCGGGCGATGTGTTGCATGATGGGATGGTGGTGACAGACCCCAAGACGAGGGTGGCTGAGGGCGAGGTGTTTGTCTTGGTTTTAGCTCCCATTGAGGAGTATGACGCGCAACCACAAGATATTCCGCTGATCGTGGTCTATGAGGATGACGAATTGATTGTGATCGACAAGCCCGCGGGAATGGTAGTGCACCCAGCTCCAGGAACGTCTTCGGGCACGTTGGTTAATGCGCTTTTGCACCATTGTGGGAATACGCTTTCTGGTATCGGCGGCGAGAAGCGTCCGGGGATTGTGCATCGGATTGATAAGGATACAACTGGCTTGTTGGTCGTGGCCAAAACCGACCGAGCGCATCACGGTTTGGCTAAGCAATTCCAAGAGCATTCGGTGAATCGCCATTATATGGCGCTGGTGCATGGCACGCCGGATGCGGCGTGCCCTCGTCTGCGTGGAATTAAGGGGGTGAGTTTTGAGCCTGGTGGGATTGTTAAGATTGTAACCGGTCTTGCTCGGCACAAGACTGATAGGCAACGGCAGGCTGTTGTTTGGGATGGGGCCGGGCGGTATGCAGGGACGCGGATGCGGGTTTTGGAAAGTTATGGTGGGTGGCAGGCCCATGGCGGAGCGGCGTTGGTGGAGTGCTGGCTGGAGACAGGGCGGACGCACCAGATACGGGTGCATATGGCCCATGCGGGATATGGGTTACTGGGGGACCAAACTTATGGTGGAAAGCGGCAATTATCGCCTAAGGCAGTGGGCGAGGTAGCTGCTGCATTGGGTAGTGGTTTTGCTCGGCAGGCACTTCATGCTTCCTCATTGGGTTTTGTGCATCCGCTGACTGGAAAAGAGATGTTGTTTGAGACGGCTTTGCCGTCGGATATGGCGGCGTTAATAAATGCGCTGCGTGCGGCGGCCTGAGAGAGCGTAGGCGTTCTTTGCGGGAAGCGTTAGACGCAAATAGCTAGACCCGCTCTGAAACAATGGGTGACATGTGCATGAGTGCACCGAGGTGGGTCTTGGGTCGCAATTAGATTGGAATTATCTTGTCTTAAATGGAAGGTTGCGCGACAATCTTGCAAGCGAAGTTTGTAATTGCTAACTTAGCTGGTCCTCGGGGCTGCAATCAGACCGAGGTAGAGAAAGGGGGCACGAGATGAGCACCTATAGTAAGTTACCTGCACCGAGCCCAGAACAGGGTTTGAATCGGTATCTGCAGGAAATCCGCAAATTTCCTCTTCTGGAACCAGAAGAGGAATACATGCTTGCCAAGCGCTGGGTCGATCATGAGGATGCGCGGGCGGCGCATAAGTTGGTTACCAGTCATCTGCGCTTGGCCGCCAAGATTGCCATGGGTTATCGTGGCTACGGTTTGCCACAAGCCGAGGTGATTTCGGAAGCCAACGTCGGTCTGATGCAGGCCGTGAAGCGTTTTGATCCTGAACGTGGGTTTCGGCTTGCGACTTACGCCATGTGGTGGATTAGGGCGAGCATCCAAGAATATATCCTGCGGTCTTGGAGTCTTGTGAAACTTGGCACGACGAGTGCGCAGAAGAAGCTTTTTTTCAACCTGCGTAAGGCTAAGGCTAGGTTAGGCGTTTTGGAAGAGGGAGATCTGCGACCGGAAAACGTTGCGCAGATTGCTAGAGATTTGTCGGTGACCGAGAATGAGGTCATTGCTATGAACCGTCGGATGGCGGGGGCGGATGCTTCGCTGAACGCGATGGTCGGATCCGAGGAAGGGTCAAGTCAGTGGCAGGACTGGTTGGAGGACGAGGATAGCGATCAGGCTGGCGCCTATGCCGAGCGTGACGAACTGGATATGCGGCGTGGGTTGCTCGCCGATGCGATGACCGTGTTGAATGAGCGCGAGCGTGACATCTTGATGCAGCGGCGGCTGGCAGATACGCCGGTGACGCTGGAAGATCTGTCGGAAAGTTATAGTGTGAGTCGCGAGCGGATCCGGCAGATTGAAGTTAGAGCTTTTGAAAAGTTGCAGGCGCGGATGCGCGAACTTGCCAAGAGTAAGGGAATTGTCGTTCCGGGCTGATCTGGTCTACTTTGATGGGCTCCCAAAAGAGAGGCTTTGGGTTCTCTTCGCTCGTTTTGTATGAGCCTTTGAGAATATTTCGTAGCAAGAGGAAGCGCTGTCTTGCGTCCTCTTGGAGCTTTTGGCAGAGCTAGTTGGGCTATCTGCTGTGATCATCTACGTGGTTGTCGGAAGGGGTTCTGGTGGCTGATGGTTTTGGATGGTTAAGTGTCGTTTCTGGTTGCTCGAATGGGGACCAGCAGCTAGGACGCCTGAACTGGAGTGATGTCAGATGACGATGCTTGAGACCTTTATCAAACCGATGCACCGCGAGGGCTTACCTTTTGTTACAGCATTTGCAGTGGCGACACTGGTGCTGTTTTGGATATGGGAACCGGTTGGCTGGGCTGGGGTAGGGATGACGCTCTGGTGCTATTACTTCTTCCGTGATCCTAAGCGTGCCGTACCGACAAACGCCGGTTTGATGGTGTCGCCTGCCGATGGCGTGGTGTCGCTGATTGAGCGGGCAGTGCCTCCGGCCGAGCTGGGTATGGCACCCGAGGCGCTTGTGCGGGTTTCTGTCTTTATGTCGGTGTTTAATTGCCATGTGAACCGTGCGCCGATCGCCGGAAAGGTGGCGGAGATATCCTATCGTCCCGGCAAGTTTTTGAATGCCGCGATGGACAAGGCGTCGATTGATAATGAGCGTAATTCTTTACGAATCGACATGGTGGATGGTCGGTCGATTGCCGTGGTGCAGATTGCCGGTCTTGTGGCGCGCCGGATTGTTTGCTTCGCTTCTAAAGGGCAGGATCTTCGCACTGGTGAACGTTTCGGGCTGATCCGCTTTGGGTCGAGGCTGGATATTTATTTGCCTGATGGTGTCGAACCGCAGGTGGCGGTAGGGCAGAATTGCGTAGCGGGCGAGACGGTGATCGCTGTGATCGGGCAAGATGCACCGCAGCGCATCGCGCGTATGGAATAAGCGCGATGAAAGCGCCAAATGACGTGTCGTCGTCGCGTAAGAAGCTGCATATCTTGCAACTTCTGCCGAACCTAGTTTCGATACTTGGTCTTTGTTCGGGGCTGACGGCGATTCGTTTTGCTGTAAATGGGCGCTTTGCAACGGCAATTACGTTAATTGGCCTCGCCGCTGCGTTGGATGCGCTGGACGGGCGGCTCGCGCGAATGTTGAAGTCTGAAAGTGCCATCGGGGCCGAACTGGACAGCCTTGGTGACTTCGTCAATTGTGGTGTGACGCCGGCACTGGTGCTGTATTTTTGGGGCTTGGAAGGGGAAGCCTCACTCGGCTGGATAGCAGCATTGATCTATGCGATTTGCTGCATGTTGCGGCTGGCGCGTTTCAATGTCGGCAACAAGGCAGTGGCGGATGCCGTTTTTGTTGAACGCGCTACCTTTGTTGGCGTTCCAAGTCCTGAGGGCGCAATGTTGGTGTTGGCGCCAATGTATCTGTCGTTTACTTATGGTGGCCTGCTAATTCCGGGTTTTGCCATCGCATTTTGGATGGTGGCGATGGGTGCCTTGATGATCAGCCGGATCAGGACGCCTTCGCTGAAACGTGTTACGGTTTACGCTGAATATGCGAAATACATTCTAGTCGGCGGGGCGGCGGTTGTCGCGGCTTTGCTGACTTATCCTTGGGTGACGCTGCTGGGGTTGGCTGTGGCCTATCTGGTGGCAATCTTGTTTTTGTGGCGGCGCGAGATTGCGCAACGAAAGGTTGGTTGAGTGGATATTCAGGCGGTTCGCAAGTCATATGCGCTTTGGGCGCCGATCTATGATATGACCTTTGGCCGGATTACGGGGGTGGGGCGGAGCCGTGCGGTTTCGGTCCTGAATAGTCTGGGCGGGCGGGTTCTAGAAGTGGGAGTCGGGACGGGTTTGGCCTTGCCGCAATACGGACAGGGTGTTGAGGTTATAGGAATCGACGCTTCGGCCCAGATGCTAGAAAAGGCGCAAGGCAAGGTGGCGGAGCTGGGTTTACGCCATGTGAAGGCGCTGCGCGAGATGGATGCGCGGGAGATGGAATTCGCAGACGGTAGTTTTGACGCGGTGGCCGCTATGCATATTATGTCGGTGGTTCCGGAACCTGAACGGGTGATGGCCGAGATGGTGCGGGTGCTGCGTCCGGGCGGAGCGCTTCTTGTGGTGAATCATTTTGCGCGGGATGCAGCAGACTTTGGCTTGTTGGCATGGCTTGAAAGAGTGGCGGCACCCTTGGCCAATATGATCGGTTGGCATTCGGATTTCGAGCGGTCGGTGGTGCTAAATACCCCGGGGCTGACACTGGTCGAAGAGGCGCATTTGCCGCCTTTTGGCATGATGACTCTGCTGCGTCTGCGGAAGGATTGAGGTTATCGAGTGTGAGCAGTGAATGCACGCTCACGGGCGTTCTTGGCAATGCCAAATTTTCCCCTGATCATACGGTACCTGTCTATCCATATAGGGAAAAACGCTGATTTTTTTGGTAATGTACGCCTTAAAATCTTGATCGGGGACGCAAGGGTGTGGAATAAAATGCTGCGTCCTTTCACTCTTCCATCGCTTCGAGTTCATCGATGAATCTTGCGATCATCGATATGCCCTTGTCCCAGAATTTTGGTTTTGAGGCGTCGAGGCCGAAAGGGGAGATGAGGTCTTTGTGGTGTTTTGAACCGCCTGCTTTTAGCATGTCGAAATATTTCGACTGGAAGTTGGGCATGCCATCTTCGTAGGCGGCGTAGAGCGCGTTTACGAGGCCGTCGCCAAAGGCATAGGCATAGACGTAGAAGGGCGAGTGGACGAAGTGCGGGATATAAGCCCAGAAGGTTTCGTAGCCGTCCATGAATTCGAAGGCGTCACCGAGCGATTGCATCTGCACTGACATCCAGAGCTTGTTGATGTCATCTGGCGTTAGTTCGCCTTGCGCCCGTGCCGCGTGGAGTTTGCATTCAAAATCGTAGAAGGCGATTTGGCGGACGACCGTGTTGATCATATCTTCGACTTTGCCGGCGAGTAGGGTCTTGCGTTCGGCCTTGGTCTTGGCGCCGTCGAGGAGTGTTCGAAAGGTGAGCATTTCGCCGAAGACACTAGCGGTTTCTGCCAACGTGAGCGGCGTTGATGAGAGGAGTTCGCCTTGACCCGCGGCCAGTACCTGATGGATGCCGTGACCGAGTTCATGGGCTAGTGTCATCACGTCGCGTGGTTTGCCCAAGTAGTTGAGCATGACATAGGGGTGCACGGTCGTGACCGTGGGGTGCGCAAAGGCGCCCGGTGCTTTGCCTGGCTTTACGCCCGCGTCGATCCAGCCCTTTTCGAAGAAGGGCTTGGCTAGGTCCGCCATTTCGGGGGAGAAAGCGTCGTAGGCTTCCATCACCATTGATCTGGCAGTAGGCCAGTCTATGGTTTTAGGGGTTTCGAACGGTAAGGGGGCGTTGCGGTCCCAGATTTGCAGTTTTTCCAGCCCCATCCATTTGGCTTTTAGCCGGTAGTAGCGGTGAGACAGCTTGGGATAGGCCGCGACCACGGCGTTGCGCAGTGCTTCCACCACTTCAGGCTCGACATGGTTCGACAGGTGCCGTCCGGTCTGTGGGGTTGGCATCTTTCGCCAGCGGTCCTCAATCTCTTTTTCTTTGGCCAGCGTGTTGTGAACGCGGGCGAAGAGTTTGATGTGTTTGTTGAAGACGGCGGCTAGGGCGCGGGCCGCTACCTCGCGTTTGGTACGGTCGTTATCACTAAGTAGGTTGAGCGTGGCCTCGAGGTTTAGTTCTTCGCCTGCTACTTTGAACATTAGGCCTGCTATTGTTTCGTCAAATAGGCGGTTCCATGCGGCAGAGCCCACGGTGGACTGGTCGTGCAGGAATTTTTCTAGCTCGTCTGACAGTTGGTAGGGTCGCATGGCACGCATGCGGTCGAAGACGGGTTCGTAGCGAGCGAGGTCGGCGTTCTGTGTGAGGAGGCCTGATAAATGTGCGTCGTCGAGACGGTTGAATTCGAGGGTGAAGAAGACCAGCGGCGTGGTGAAATCGGTGATAGTTTCCCGCGCGTCAGCCATAAATTTGGCACGATCACTGTCCATTGTGTTTTGGTAGTAGCGCAGGCCCGCGAAGGACATGATGCGGTCCGCGATCATCTTAATCTGTTCGTATTCTTGGACACAGGTGAGCAGGGCCGCTGCGTCGAGGCGGGCTAGTTTGTTTTCGTATGCTGCGGCGAAGCTGGTGCAGGCTTTTTTGAGCCATTCCATATCACGCTTTAACTCCGGCGCGTCGGTGGTGGGGTAAAGGTCGGTTAGGTCCCATTCGGGTAGGCTGCAAAAGCCACCCGATGCGGTATTGGCGTCAAAGACGGGGCGAGTTCGGGAAAGCGTCATGACGGACCTTTTGGGAAAAAACCTTGGGACACATCTAGGTAGGCGGGCGCGTGGTTCAAGGGTAGGGTGGAGTTTCTGTTTTGGGCTGTTTTAGACGGGCGCAGATATTCCAGGGGGATCTGGTGGTGTTGCCTTTCGCTTTTAGCCATTCAATTATATGTTATTTTGAAAAGAACATACGGTTTTGATGCTGTCTGTCTCCTTCATTTTTTTGTTGCGCCGCCAGCGGTCATTCGGAGAAAGCGGCGGGCCATGCCCGATTTGTGATGGGGGCTGATTTGGATACCGTTAAAGACGTGTTACGGCGTCATGTGGTGGAAAGGTCGTAGTGTCTTAGAGTGTTTTTTGGGCTACTTAGCAGGTTATTTCGCCGTCGGTCCGTCCGGGATTGAAAAACCCTTCATCAGCGATCGTACGTGTATAGAGCTGCTCATCGAATGGCTGATCATGAAATATGGTTCGGGTCGACCGTGCATCCCTACCGCGTTGAGCTTGCGTTGGCATTCGTCAAAGTGGTCCATATCGCCGAGTATTGGGCGTGTGGTGATACATTGGCTAAGGGCGTTGATCACTGTGTTTACATTGCCATAAAGTGGCGTTGTCGGCAGAGGTTCACTCAAGGCGGTATCGTGGGTGCGCTTATCTGAGGGCCGAGCCGAGTGTTACTGCTAGCTTCATGTTGCCATCGATTGACAGTTTGCCGGTCATAAAAGCCGTTGTCGGGTTTAGGTTGCCGTTGACGATAGCGCGGAAGGTGTCGGGGCTCGCGGTCAGGGTGACATCGGCAGGTTCATCACCGGCGTGGATTGTTGCGCCGGCGATCATCACAGCGCCTTCTCCGAGGATAACGAATTTTGCCACGCCGTCGAACGGGCTGGTCAGTTTTGCGCCAAGGGCTTCGACGGCGGCATCTATCACTTGGCTCATAGCTTAGTCCTGATCGCTGGGAAGTGACTAGAGAACATCTGGCATTTCGCAGTGGTTGGGTTATCTATTCTATTATGAAAGCATGTGTTTCATTCTACAATCATATCGCTGCGGCATTTGTCGCGCTTTTTTTATGGTCTGCGCCAGTTTTTGAGGATGAAGCAGTGCTGGACAAGTTGTTTGATGAGTTGAAATCAGCGGATGCACAGGCTTCGCGTGAAATCGAGCAGGAAATCTGGAACGAGTGGTCAAAATCGGGATCGCCTGCGATGGATCTTTTGCTTGAACGCGGTCGCAAGGCGATGGCCGAAGGTGATTTTCCTGTCGCTATTGAGCATTTGACCGCACTGATTGACCATGCGCCCGGTTTTGTTGAAGGTTGGAACCTACGAGCTACCTGTTATCACCAGATGGGTGAGCTTGGTCCGGCGGTGCAGGACATCGCGCATGTGCTGACGCTGAACCCGCGCCACTTTGGCGCATTGTCGAGGTTGGCAATGATTTTCGAGGAGATGGGCCAGCCCAAAAAGGCGATTGAGGTCTATAAGAGCGCTTTAGCTATACACCCCAATATGGCTGGAGTATTGGACTCTGTCGAACGGCTTACCGCTGAGGCGTCCGGGCAGGATCTCTGACAGAGAGTTGGCATGTGGGGCGACTATGAGGATATGGCGCTTCTTAGGTCTGCAAACATCTGTAAGACATAATAGCAATATTCGAACCTAGATCTATGCCGCCTGCCGCAAAGGTTTGGTGGATTACGAAATACATTGGCGCGATAAAGCTCGCGCTGTAAAAGACCGCTTGTCGGATGCGTTTAATGTGCGGCTGACATAAAGATTTGTTGACCGCCGCATATCTGTGCTGATGCGGCGGTTGAACCAGAAGGAGATCCTCGTGGCCGAGGTGAATGATAAGGGTGAAGTGACTATAGAGGGCGAGTCTGTCGGCCGTCTTGAAGGGTTTTGCTTCTATCAGGACGCGTCCTTGTCTCCTGACGAGGCCCGTATGCTGCGTCAGGCGGTGGTGCAAGCGCTGAAGCCAGAACTTCATCTGCGGGGGGATCGTTTCTATAATGCGCCCGATACCGAGTTGGACTTCACCGAGCAGGGCGGGTTGATGTGGGGGACCACAGTCGTCGGCAAGCTGGTAAAGGGCCCTGAGATGTTGCGCCCCTCGGTCGAGGCGTTCGTGGACGAGGAAGCAGGGCCGGATGTCGCCGACAAGTTGCGTCGCCGCTTGCAGCATTTTGTTGACCGCAAGATTGTGGCCTTGTTTGAGCCTTTGGTTGCGATGAGCCGTGACGAAGCCCTTACCGGGTCGGTGCGGGGTTTTACTTCCCGGTTGGTCGAGGCTTTGGGCGTTTTGCCGCGTGATGCGGTGAATGAGGAAGTGAAACAGTTGGATCAAGAGGCGCGAGGCGCGTTGCGCAAGCATGGGGTTCGTTTCGGGCAGTTCACGGTGTTTTTGCCTGCACTCTTGAAGCCCGCGCCTACGCGATTGCGTCTGGTGCTTTGGTCTTTGGCTAATGGTTTGGATGAATTCCCTGAAAGACCGCCGCCTGGTCTGGTGACGATTCCGAACATCGCTGAGGTGCCAAAACAGCATTATACGCTGTCGGGTTATCATCCCGCAGGCACGCGTGCGATTCGTATAGACATGCTGGAACGCCTAGCTGACCTCTTACGTGCCAAGGACAGCCGTGCCGGTTTCGAGGCTTCGCCCGAGATGTTGTCTATTACTGGTATGACGTTGGACCAGTTCGCGGATTTGATGGTCGGTCTTGGTTATAAGAGTGAGAAAGGTGAGCGCCTTAAGATTAAGGTCGAGGTCGTTTTGCCGTCGTCAAGCACCTTGACGGTACCCATTCTTGAAGGGGAACCTGTGCCTGTGCCTGTGCCGGACGCGACTGAGGGTGATGCGGCTCCGGTCGAGATGGAGATCTTTTACACCTTTACATGGGCTCCAAAGCAGCGCTTCCAGCGTCCTGAACGCGGTGCGCCGCAGGCTGAGTGCGAGAAACCGGCGGGCGAGGCAGCCTCGGTCGGCGTGCGCCGTGATCGTGGTGGTGATGGTAAGAGCGGTGGCCACAAAGGCAACCGAGATGGTAAAAAGGATGGTCGTAGTAAGCCTGAACGCCGTGAGGACCGCGGGGGCAACCCGCAGGGTGCCAAGAGCTTTGAAGCTCGTTCGCCGCGTATCGAAAAGCCTATCGATCCCGATAATCCCTTTGCCGTGCTTGCAGCATTGAAAAATCGGAGTTGATTGATTGGCTCTTTTTAAAGGGGTCTAGTGTCAAATAGAACCTGACGATGTGGAGCGACAAATGACTGTGGCACAGGTGTGGTTTTAAAGAGCATTAGCCTTGCTACATAGTCTGCTAAGGAGGGCATGCCGTGGCCGATGGCGATGTGCTGATCTTTTTGCCGGGTATCCCGCCCGCGAGTGCTGGGCTGTCGACGTGGCTTTACCATACCGAGGGTAAGATACTGTATGACGATTTAGATACGTCGAGTGGGGAAGATGTGGTGATGCCACCGCTTGAATGATCCGCGAAAGCGGCTTAGTCAAACCCCCGCTATTTGAAGGAGAAGGAGTCGTCCATGACCTACGTTGTGATCGATAATTGCATCGCCTGCAAATATACCGATTGCGTGGAAGTCTGTCCTGTAGACTGCTTCTATGAAGGTGAGAACATGCTTGTCATCCATCCGGATGAGTGCATCGATTGTGGTGTGTGCGAGCCGGAATGTCCCGCAGATGCGATACGTCCTGATACCGAGCCGGATATGGACCAATGGGTCGCGTTTAACCGCAAGTATTCGGAAATGTGGCCGGTGATTACGGTTAAGAGGGAACCTTTGCCGCAAGCGTCTGAGCGTGATGGGGAGACGGGTAAGTTGACCAAGTATTTCTCGGAAGCTGCGGGCGAGGGGAGCTGAGCGGTTTTTGTCGCTGTTAATAGGTGTAGAATCAGTATTAACTGATTCGGTATAGTTGCCGCGATTGTGCAATATGAATTTGAATAATTGCCCTAAATAAAGGGATCCGACGTGGCTTTTGGGGTGTAGTTGGAATCACGGCGTTTTTGTGATATGCTGTTTTTACGTACTAGCATGGAAACCTGATGCCCGGCTCAGTGCTGCTCGCCTGAGTAGGTTCTTTTTGTGACAATCTGACTTTTTTACTGGACTTGAAGGTGTCTGGTCGTTTTTTTTTTGTTGTCTGAGGTGGGGATCTCTTCGAGGAACGTTGAATGACTAAGACCAAGAAACCCGATTTTTGTCCCAATGAGTTCGTGGTCTATCCGGCGCACGGCGTTGGCCGGATTGTTTCGATTGAAGAGCAGGAGATTGCAGGGCTGCCTCTCGAACTGTTCGTTATATCTTTTGAGAAGGATAAGATGACGCTGCGCGTGCCGACGCACAAGGCTACCGAAATCGGAATGAGGCAGTTGTCTTCGCCTGATATGGTGACCAAGGCGCTTGATACGCTGAAGGGAAAGGCGCGGGTTAAGCGGGCGATGTGGTCGCGCCGTGCGCAGGAATATGAACAAAAAATTAACTCGGGCGACCTGCTGTCGATTGCCGAAGTGGTGCGCGACCTCCATCGCGCTGACGACCAGCGCGAACAGAGTTATTCGGAGCGCCGACTTTACGAGGCAGCACTAGAACGTTTGACGCGGGAAGTAGCGGTTGTCTCAGGTGTTGATGAGGCAGGTGCGCAAAAGACCGTGGGTTCGGTCCTGATGGGTCGCGCGGCCTAATTTTTATTGGCGTGTTTATTGGAAAGCTCCGGGAGTTATTCCGCGCCTCTCATCCTGTTCCCTTGTTAAAATGAACAGGGGGTCAGAGGAGGAGAGTAGTTAAGGCGGCGAGTACGGCTGTTTCGGTGAGTTGCTGAGCCGCGCCGAGGATGTCGCCGGTTTGGCCTCCGATGCGGGCCTTAGCCGTGAGCGCTATGACGAGAGCGGTGACGCCGGTGACAGGGATGAGGGCAATTGTTACCGTTCCGGTCGTCAGGAAGGCTATTACGAAGGCGATACCGATAGCGGCGAGGGTTATGTTGGCTGTTGGGACGCCAGTGCTGGCTGAAAGGCCGCTGCCGCGCGCGTTGGGGAGAGCAGCCATGAGGGCAACCATCGGGGCGCGACTTAGGGCGCCAGCTGCGCCCATTGCCTGCCAGTGGTGGCCGGTTGCCATAAGAGCGCTGAGAGCGGACCAACGAGCAAGGACGGTGAAAACGAGGGCGAGTGCGCCGTAGCTGCCTATGTTGCTTTTCTTCATGATTTTGAGTCTGCGCTCGCGGGTCCAGTTGCCGAAGAGGCCGTCGGCGCTATCGGCAAGGCCGTCTTCGTGTAGTCCGCCTGTCACGATGGCGGTAGTGGTCAGCGATATCGCGGCGGCGACACCTGTGGGGATACCAAGGGCGAGGGCGACTGAGCCTGTGGCCGCGGAGATCATACCTACGGCGAGGCCGACGAGCGGCCAAGCCCAGCCGGAAGCGGCCCCGCGCATGGGCCAGTTTTGTGGAACTGGAAGGCGGGTGAGCAGGCCAAAGGCGGAAACAATATCTTTTAGAGTGAGGTGGGTCGGGTCTGTGTCGTGATGTCGCATGGAAGTGTCCTTTCCCGACTGGCCTTTGCTTTTGCCCCTAGATAGATAAGCGCAGAGTTTTTTTAATGAAAGAGAATAGATTAAATCATGGTCGCGCCTTTTGCCTCGCTGTCTGAATTTTTATCTGTGCTCAAAGCGATGCCTGTTGCGGATGCAAATGCGATCGCGGCTGCGGCGGCCCGGAACGGAGAGTTGACCAAGCCACCGGGTGCTTTGGGGCGGTTGGAAGACGTGGCGCTTTGGGTGGCGGGTTGGCAGGGAACCGATCGTCCGCATTGCGATCGGCCGCAGGTTATCATTTTTGCGGGAAACCACGGGGTGGCGGCGCAGGGGGTTTCAGCCTTTCCAGCAGAGGTGACCATGCAGATGGTGGGAAACTTTCGCGCAGGCGGCGCGGCAATTAACCAGCTGTCCAAAGTTTTTGGCGCGACCATTTCGGTGCATGAGCTGGGACTGTGTAGGCCCACGGTAGATTTTACGACTGCGCCCGCCATGACCGAAGCCGAGATGGTGGCTGCGCTGGCGGTTGGTTGGATGGCGGTCGATCCGGCTACGGATATGTTGGTCGTAGGCGAGATGGGTATCGGTAATACCACGTCTGCGGCGGCGTTGGCGGCGGCATTGTTTGGTGGTGGTGGTGCAGCATGGGTCGGCCGCGGGACAGGTGTGGACGATGTGGGGTTGGCGCGTAAGGTGCGCGTAGTCGATACGGGGCTAGCGTTGCACGCGCCCCTGTTAGGCGATTTCTTGCAGGTGATGCGTTGCCTCGGTGGGTTGGAACTCGCTGCGATGGCAGGTGCGATTGCGCGGGCGCGGACTTTACGGATTCCTGTCATTCTTGACGGGTTCATCTGTACGGCTTCGGCTGCCGTGCTGGAAAAAGCAGTCGTGGGGTCTCTTGATCATTGTATCGCGGGCCATCTGAGTGCCGAGGGTGCGCATGGTAAGTTGCTCGCATCATTGGGCAAGGAGCCATTGCTCTCGCTGGGTCTGCGACTTGGCGAAGGGTCGGGTGCTGCGCTCGCAATCGGTGTCGTGAAAGGTGCTTTGGCTTGCCATTCGGGTATGTCGACTTTTACCGAGGCGGGCGTTTTAGGTGGTTGATGGTTTTAGGGGCATTGTCGTCCGCCATTAGTTTGATATTTTAGATCAGCTTTAGCCGCGTGGCATGGCGAGGACGAGGATCTGGCCGTGCTTTTCGTAGCGCACTTCGGTGGCGGTTACGGCGGCGACACGACCGCCGTCGATGCGGTCGCCGACGCTAACTTTGATTATTCG
>JADZAO010000127.1 GCA_020852535.1 Paracoccaceae bacterium
AGCACCGTGAATGAGCGCATTTCGCCCTGCCATGCTGCAAGCGTATCAACATAGGCTTTGGGGACAATAAATCCGCCCTCGATGGCACCTTGCAGAATATAGCGGGCGATATCCTTGCGTATACTAGTTTCAAACTTGGATTCGGTTATATTTCCGCGGTCAAGTGCGAGGCGATAGGTCTCGCGGTCGAAAGTGCCCGATGGGCCCTTGAATGTGTCTATTTTTTGGATCTCGGTGGCAATCATAGCATCGCCAGCCGAAATGCCAATTCGTGCGGTTTCGTTGTCTAGAGCAGTTTTTGACACGAGACTACGCAGCGCTTTTTTGTCGAGACCAAAGGCGCGGGCCTGTTCCGGCGTCAGTTGTGTACCAAACTGGCGAGACATTTCATCCATCTGTTGGCTTAGGGCGCGGGAATAGTCGCTTACCTCGATATTACGGTCGCCCACTCGTCCGATGGTACTAAGGCCCCCGCCAAAATTAGTAACGCCGAACCCACCAAGCCCCAACATTATAAGGAGTAAAAGCCCCCACACTAGAGTCGTGCCTATCTTGCGCTTCTTAGGGGTGTTGGTGCTGTCTTGCTTTGCCATCATCACGCTTTTTACCGGGCTGAAGTCTTATCATTCTCTGTCTATGCGGTCGGGCCGTGAGGGGCAAGCGGGCTGAAACCGCACCGATGCAGGGCGGCTAAGCATCTCAGAGATGTTTGCCGCATCGACATTAGCGAAAGAAATTCGACTTTTCCTTACTGCATTCGCATTTTCTACACAGACGTGTTGCACGCTCTTAATGATTCGATAAAATTTTTGTCATTTAATCCGTTTCGCGGAAAGGTTGGACGTATTGCAGCGCCATGTCCCAAGGGAAGAAAATCCAAGTGTCTTGACTGACCTCAGTCACATAGGTATCGACCTGTGACTTGCCTTGGGGTTTGGCATAGACGGTGGCAAATTGTGCCTTAGGATAGAGGTGCCGTACTAGTTCCAGCGTCTTGCCTGAGTCGACGAGATCGTCGACGATCAGGATACCGGTGCCATCGCCCATCAACTCTTTCTGCGGTGACTTGATCACACGAGATTCAGTCTGTGTCTGGTGGTTGTATGATTTCACGCTGATTGTATCGACGATGCGGATGTCCAGCTCACGGCTGACGATCATTGCGGGAATCAGCCCGCCACGGGTAATACCGACCACAGCCTTCCAAGATCCGTTTTCACCTGGCCCTTTGCCGTCGAGCCGCCATGCTAAAGCGCGGGCATCGCGGTGAAGCTGGTCCCAGCTGACGTGGAAACCTTTTTCATGGGGCAAACGGTCGTTCATGGCAGGGGTCCCCCTTTAGATAGCTATGATTTTTATACAGAATAACTAACTATGGCGCCAAAGTTACGCTTGAACGAGAAAAGATCTGTAAAACACGGTGTGTTCCAAGTGATTTTTTACATGAAGATCGCGCTTCGTAGAAGATCAAGAGCCCAATAGAACGTCCCCGTCTGTAGGGTGCCAAAGAAGATGAACAAAAACATCACAGACGCTTTTGGGCTTGACAGATTTCTCCAAAGGCCAAGACGGAAGACTACGAAGACAGCCAAGCATAAAAGGGCGACAAGGGCACCAGACAGCATGTTATCATTCCTTGCCGTTGCGACCCGTAACAACATCAATATCAGGCGCATCTACCGCCTTCATACCGACGACATGATAGCCCGCGTCGACATGGAGGTTTTCTCCAGTGGTGCCTGACCCGAGATCGGACAGAAGGTAAAGTGCGGCTTTGCCGACCTCTTCTTGTGTTACGTTTCGCCGCAGTGGCGAGTTCAGTTCGTTCCACTTCATGATGTAACGAAAATCTCCGATACCGCTTGCTGCCAGCGTTTTGATCGGACCTGCACTAATCGCGTTAACACGGATACCATCTTTGCCCAGATCCTCAGCGATGTATTTTACCGATACTTCTAACGCCGCTTTGGCCAGCCCCATTACGTTGTAATGCGGCATGACTTTTTCGGCGCCATAATAGGTCAGTGTTAGAAGTGACCCTCCTTTGGGCATCATCGCCGCAGCACGTTTGCAAATGGCGGTGAAGGAATAGACCGAAATGTCCATCGTCATAAGAAAATTTTCGCGGCTTGTGTCGACATAGCGGCCACGTAGTTCGTTTTTGTCCGAGAAACCGATCGCATGCACGACGAAGTCGAGCGTGCCCCATTTTTCTTGTAATCCTGTAAAAAGCGCGTCCATCGACTCTTCGTTTGAGACATCGCATTCGAACAGAATCGGGTTGCCTATCGAGGCCGCAAGCGGTTCGACGCGTTTTTTTAGCGCCTCTCCTTGATAGGAAAAGGCCATTTCTGCGTCATGGTCGGCCAAGGCCTTGGCAATGCCCCAAGCAATGGATTTTTCATTCGCAAGCCCCATAATGAGACCGCGTTTTCCTGCCATAAGTCCGGTTGACATTATTTGTCTCTCATCCACCCTTTTCAATTCTTGCCGAGGTGTAGGCGATCCCTTCGCTTGCATCAAGGTGGCATCAAGGGCAGGAACTGGCGTCTGTGATAGGGCGCCAGAAAGGATATAAAATGGACAGATCGGGAATTTTTGAGGGAGATGATCCCTTTATGATCGCACGGCGCTGGCTGGCTGAAGCAGAACCTTTGGAGCCAAATGATCCTAACGCAATCGCTTTAGCAACGGTCGATGAAACTGGAATGCCAAATGCGAGAATGGTTCTTTTAAAAGACATACAAGAGGATGGATTCTTATTTTATACCAATTACAATAGCTGCAAAGGGCAAGAGATTAGCGCCGCGGGAAAAGCTGCATTTGTGCTGCATTGGAAATCATTACGGCGACAAATTCGTGTACGTGGTGTGACAAGCCGCGAAGAAGGCCCGAATGCTGACAAATACTACGCAAGCCGTAGTTTGAAAAGTCGTCTGGGCGCATGGGCTTCGGCGCAATCGCAGCCTTTGTCGTCACGCGCGGCCCTCATGGCGGAAGTCGCAAAAATTTTTGCAAGTAAGGGAAATAATCCGCCGCGGCCGACGTTCTGGGGCGGGATACGTATTGTTCCAGTGGAAGTAGAGTTTTGGTCCGATGGCCCATTTCGCTTACACGATCGGTTCAGATGGACTCGAGCGAGTGTTGGCAATCCTTGGACAATTCAGAGGCTTAATCCCTGAAGTTAACGTTAGGAGTCTGGTTTTGTTCGATTTGGTCGATTAATGGGCCTTGATATTTGTGCTGACTTGGCATCAAAGTTCTCAGTGATAGGGCTAAATCTGGGGAATGGCTCTCGAAATGACAGAAGAAGATAAGACTCTGCAGATTGTGCATGGTCGCGTAAAATGGTTCGATCCAAGCAAAGGGTTTGGGTTCATTGTTGCCGATGAAGGTGGTGCAGATATTCTTCTGCATGCCAATGTTATTCGCAACTACGGACAGAGCTCTGTTGCGGAAGGTGCAGCTATCTCAGTGAACGTGCAAATGACGCAACGTGGCGTTCAAGCAATTGAGGTGTTGTCGATCGAGCCTGTACAAGGGGTGACTCTCCAGCTTAGTGACGAAGCAGGACCTATGTCACTTGAGGAAGTCGCCGCTTTGCCGATGGAACCAGCACGGGTGAAATGGTTCGACAAGGCCAAAGGTTTCGGCTTTGCTAATGTTTTTGGTCGGTCTGAAGATGTGTTCATTCATATCGAAGTTTTGCGGATTTCCGGTTTTGCCGACCTGCAGGCAGGTGAGGCGATTTGCTTGCGTATAGCCTATGGGAAGCGTGGTCGTATGGCGATGCAGGTACTTTCATGGGAAGCCGCAACCCGTAATGGTGGCTGATTTTAACAATGCTCGTGGCATTTGCCGTAGGCAAGAAGAGGGCGGATGAACATTTTTGTTCGTTCGACAATTTTGATCTACGCAGTGCGGCAGGTATCTCCCGTTTGGGAGACTAGGTCATTAGTAACGCTGCAGAACGGTCCAACGGTCTGATATTAAGTTAGAAAATAGCATTAGTGGAGAGAGTGTTTTTCGTATACGCCCCCCCTCGACATGATTTCCGCTAGATTTTTCTGGAACGGTCATGCGAGTTCATAAGAATGCAATCTCAGGTACTCTGACATTGGTTGAGAATGGTAGCGGCGTAAATATGTGTTCAAGATAAACGCTGGGATGACCGAGATACTAGGAATCGGTCCGTGCACTGTACTGCGGTATTTGTTGATTGGACAAAATGTGGCCGTTTGGCCCTTTCAGTAAAGCAAGTTAGTCTTTTTCATAGTTGTAGTAGTGCGCTGGCCGAGTTATGTGGAAAGCAGTCGGGGTGTAGCGCAGTCTGGTAGC
>JADZAO010000128.1 GCA_020852535.1 Paracoccaceae bacterium
AGTCCGACACGGTACAAAGCCTTATCAAAGTGACAAGACTCGAAGAAGGCTTCAATTACGAAGAACTTCGTCCGGTGCGTTTTGTACCTCTGGTCGAAGGCTTAGGCCTAGAATAGATAACAGGCAATAAGATATGACAGCCTAGTTACGGCACGACCGACGACGCACTAGATGGCAACCAGATCAGGTCGGGACCAACCCGGACCGACGCAAAGGGCAGAGCTAATGAAATTACGTACGCTACGCACTTTCAGCACCACCAGCCTCCTTCTGAGCACCTGCGCCACGCTTGCCGCCTGTTCGGGTGGTGTCGGTGGCAAGTCTCTGGACGAACTCGACTGGGATTTGCGCGGTGGTTCAGTCATGACCACCGCAGATGCCGCTCGTAGCGTGACTGAGTTCCGTCCCATGCCAGATGCCCGTGGCGTCATCAGCTATCCAGGTTATCAGGTCGCCGTGGCCCGTCTTGGCGACACCGCCGCCTCAGTTGCAGCTCGCGTCGGCCTCTCAGGACCGGAACTCGCCCACTACAACGCCATCGACCTAAACGCGCCACTACGCGATGGCGAACGTCTAGCCCTGCCCCGCCGCATCGGAGACGGCTCAAACGGTTTTTTACCGGGTTCAGCGATCAACAGCGGCAGCCCAGGTTCGCTCAATGTTTCCTCCATCGCCACCACCGCGCTCGACCGCGTCGGCACAGCACCGGTATCCGCTGCTATTCCAGCCCCAGTCCCCCCCTCAAGCGGGACATCCATGCGCCATCAGGTGAAACGCGGCGAAACCGCCTTCTCCATCGCCCGTACTTATGGCATCTCAGCCCGCGCCCTTGCTGACCAGAATGGCCTTGGCCCCGACTTCAACGTACGCGAAAAACAGTATCTCATAATCCCCACCGGCACCCCGCCAGAAGCAAAACCGAAAACCACAGCACCAGCCAAAGCTGCAACTTCGACCCGTGAAGCGGATACCCCCCCCACACCACCAGCCAAGAAACTGCTTCCTACGGCAGAAGCCAAAGTCGCGACCAGCGACGCGAACACGCCCACCACCACCCTACCCTCGAACCCAAAACCACTTCCCGCAGAAACGCCCAAAACTGCAAACGAAGTGACAAAAGAAACTCCGCCTGAACCCAGTTTGGAAACCGAACGCACCACGGCCTCCTCGACGCAATTTGTCATGCCGGTTTCGGGCAACATCATCCGCCCCTATGCCCCCAAAAAGAACGAGGGCATCGATATCGCTGCCCCTGCAGGCACGCCAGTTAAAGCTGCTGCCGCAGGAATCGTAGCTGCGATCACACAAGACACTGAACAAACTCCCATCATAGTCATCCGCCACGACGGCGGCATTCTGACCGTCTATGCAGGTGTCGCAGGGATCACGCTTAATAAAGGAGACAAGGTCGCACGTGGTCAGCAGATCGCCACGGTTCGCTCAGGAAACCCTGCTTTTTTGCATTTCGAAGTACGCCGGGGCGTCAACAGTACCGATCCAACACCCTACCTACAATAAAACCGAAGAGGCAGACGGCAAATCCGGCTGCCCCTTTATCTTTGTCGCTAATATCCTCGAAGAGAAGGCGCGCAAGGCACTACAAAGACAGAAAGTCCACTCTTCGGTTAAGACAAACGCGACACCAACACCTTGTCGATACGCCGATCATCCATATCAATTACCTCAAAACACATCCCTTCGGCCACAATCACTTCTCCCAACGAAGGTAAACGACCAAAGATGTTCAACACTAGCCCCGCCACCGTCTCGTAATCGCCAGCCATCTCGCGCGGCAGACCCATACGGTCACAAAATTCGTCAGCAGGCATCCAGCCTGATACCAGAACAGACCCGGCCTCACGCTCTACCAATGCAGGCTCCTCTGCCGTTTGCGTGGCCACTGTTCCAGTAATGGCCTCCAGAATATCGCCCGAAGTAATAATTCCCTCGAAATGCCCATATTCATCATAGACAAACGCAAGATGGTCATCCGACTGCTGCAAGATTTCCATCACATCCAACGCATCAGCCATGTCCGACACTACTGGCACATCGCGCAGTAATTTTTTCAGGTCCACCACTTCCCGCCGCGATAACGCATTGAAAGCATCAACCAGCCTTATGATCCCCACCACCTCACCGCTTTCGCGACTCTGCACCGGCATTCGAGGCCTTGCCAAACGCCTAATCGCCGAAACTGTCTCGGCAGGCGTGGCTTCGAATTCCAGCATCTCGACCTCGTGACGCGGTGTCATCAGCGCACGAGCAGACCGGTCAGCCAGACGCATCACGCCCGCCATCATCTCGCGCTCTTCAGGTTCGATCAGCCCTTCCTCATGAGCTTCGGACAATAAATTATGCACTTCCTCATCGGTCACGCGGGCCGAACTTTCACCTGACTGCCCAATAATCCAAAGGAGAAAGCGCCCCGAATGCTCTAACACCCATACCATGGGCGCTAGAGCGTTCGATAGCACCACCATCAGCGGCGCCATGCGGATGGCAATGGCTTCGGCATTCTTAAGCGCGATCTGCTTGGGAACCAGCTCACCCACGATCAGCGACAGATAGGTCAGCACAAGCACAACCCCGCAAACACCCAGCGTATTAGCCATCTCCCGCGGCAGACCTTGCACCGAGAGCCAATCCGCCAGCCGCACCCCCAGCGTAGCTCCCGAAAACGCGCCCGACAGCACACCAACAGCAGTGATCCCAATCTGTACTGTAGACAAAAACCGCCCTGGCTGCTCCACCAACCGCGAAGCAGCCACAGCACCTAAGGACTTGCCTTCCAAAGACCGCAACCGCGCAGGTCGCGCCGAAACGATAGCCATTTCGGACATCGATAAGATCCCATTCAAAAGGATCAGGGCAACGACAATCAAGATTTCGGTAAACATGAGGTCCGTGATCTAAGCTAAAGTCAAAGGCTAGTCATCCGTGATCCCTCTCGCAAGGCCCTGCCGACCCTATCACGATTTTTCTGCAAAAATACCGCCTGATCTTCCAAAGATATCCCCCAAAAAACAACCAAAGGAAGGGACCATTGAGCTGTGGCCTCATCCGCCCGAAGTATTTACAACAAAGAAAAGCCTCAAAACGAAGGCAAGATCACACTAATTTTTTTCCTAAAAACCGCCCTAACCCGAAACACATATGCCTTCACGGGCGGCAAGATCACAGAAGAACTGCCACGCCACGCGGCCCGAACGGCTGCCCCGTGTCGCCTGCCATTCAATGGCCTCGGCCCTCAGCCGTGCGGGTTCGATCACCACGCCATGGGCGGCGCAATAACCATCAATCATGGCGAGATATTCGTCCTGAGTGCATGGATGAAAACCCAGCCACAGCCCAAAACGATCTGACAACGATACTTTCTCTTCCACCGCTTCCGTGGAATTGATCGCCGCCTGCGTCTCGTTCTCGATCATCTCGCGCGGCATCAAATGACGACGGTTCGAGGTAGCGTAGAACAACACATTTTCCGGTCGCCCCTCGATCCCACCATCAAGAATAGCCTTCAAGCTTTTATAATGCTGGTCATCATGCGAAAATGACAGGTCGTCGCAGAACAAGATAAACCGCGCCTGCGAGGCTCGCAGGACGGCCAACAAACGTCCGACGCTCGGCAGATCCTCACGGCTGATCTCGACAAGCTTCAGATCAAACCCTTCTGCATGCACAAAGGCATGCACCGCCTTGACTAACGAAGATTTTCCCATTCCTCGCGCTCCCCAAAGAAGCGCATTATTGGCAGGCAATCCCGCCGCAAAATGCCGCGTATTCTCCAGCAACGTGTCTCGCGACCGATTCACCCCCACCAAAAGCGACAGGTCTACCCGAGCCACCCGCGCCACCGGCTCCAATCGATCGGGTGCTGTACGCCATACAAAGGCCTCGCCGCTAAAGTCGGGAACTTCCAAAGGTGCCGGAGCCATCCGCTCCAACGCCCCTGCAATCCGTTCGAAAACACCCCTCACGCCGGATTTCCCTTCACTCCGCGTCTTCCTCATCCACCCAAGTACCATCAGCACGCATCTTTGCCTCGCGCGTCTTCTCGATGCGCCGGATCAAGAAAACCGACACCTCGTAAAGCGGATAAATTGCGGCGAACAGAATGATCTGACTGATCACATCCGGCGGCGTGGCGACAGCAGAAAGAATAAGGATGGCCACTATCGAATACTTCCGCATTGCCGACAAACCTTTGGAGCTAATAATCCCCGCCTTACCCAGAAGGGTCAAAAGAACCGGCAGTTGGAAGCACAACCCAAAGGCGAGGATGAATTTCATCGTCACGCCAAGATATTCCTGCGCCGAGCCTTGGAACACGATCCCCGGCACGCTCGCCACCTCTTTCAATGCACCTACCGCATCCTTCGCCACTTCAACTGACGCATCCGCACCAAATTGCTGAAAACCGAGAAAGAAGTTGAACG
>JADZAO010000129.1 GCA_020852535.1 Paracoccaceae bacterium
CCACCTTCTCTAAGGCTTGTGGGCTGCGGTCTTTTTCGCGGCTCTTCAAACGGCCCAAGTCGATGTTGAACGGCTTACCTTCGGTCATGTCATACCTCTCCAGCAAGACGCTTGTAGACAGCCTGCGCAAACTGCGCAGCATTCTCGATAGCGCCGTCCATGTTACCCTGTGCGGGCATGCTGCGCAGATTGCCACCAAACTCGAAAAGGGCGGAGAATGCCGAACGCTCCATCAGTGGTGGGTCAATCAGATCCACACCTTGGGCGGCGAGTGAGCTTGAAATGCCACTATGTTGTTTGGATCGGATTGCCTTGGTCATGGTGAAAACAACTGCATGCTGGATCTTTCGATCCAGTGCTTCTTCTTCCTCGGCGATGAGCTGAAGCGCCCGAATTCCGATGGTTGCATCAAGCGTCGTTGCTCGCATCGGGGTAATCACGAGGTCGGCCTGTGAAATGGCCCGCGATACAAGACGGGACGCAACGCCTTCAAGATCCACAATCACGATCTGACCGTCTGTATCATACTGCTTGATCGTTTTCACAATTTCGGACTCGGCTACATTTGACAGAACTCTCATCCGGTCAGGCAGGGGGCCACGATCTGCCCATAGGGTGAGCGAACGGTTGGGGTCACAATCCAGCATCACCACATTCGCCCCGGCATGGGCTAGCTCGGTTCCCAAAAGGATCGCCGCCGTGGATTTTCCTGCGCCTCCCTTGGGTGAGGCTATGACAACAGTTGGCATGAAAGCTCCGTTTATTATCTGGTATTTATACTAACCGGATTTACAAAATTATCCAATAACTATTTGACATGGATAGTGACGCGTGAAATTACGATTGACGTCCAGCGTCCAAGACGCTATATTCATGGCCAAATGATCCTGAGCTATCGAGACAAGAAAACAGAAGGGTTTGCGAACGGAGAGTTCGTAAAGGCGTTCCAAGGGTTCGAGGAACAGGCCGCAAAACGGCTATCGATCCTCAACGCGTCGCCATCACTCGATACCTTGCGTACGTTGCCAAGCAACCGCCTAGAGGCGATGCGCGGCGATAGGGCAGGGCAGTACTCCATTCGCATCAACCAGCAGTGGCGTATCTGTTTCGAGTGGCCAGACGGACAGCTCGGGCCAAGCAACGTTGAGATACTGGACTACCACTGACAAAAGGAGGTCAGACCATGTTCATGAGAGCCCTACATCCAGGCGCGATCCTGAAGGACGAGTTGGAAGAGCTGGGCGTGACGCCCACGGAATTTGCGCGCCAAATTGAGGTGCCCCCAAACCGCGTGAGCCAGATCATAGGTGGCAAGCGTGCAATCACGGGCGATACGGCCCTGCGTCTCGGTCACTGGTTTGGAACTGACCCGCAGTTCTGGCTAAACCTTCAGTCGCAGTTTGACCTTGCGCAAGCTGACAAGGCAACAGGCGAGACGATCCGGCATCTGCCGACGCGGGCATCCATACAGCGGCCGCCTGAGCAAGCGCGACTGATGTGAGGTTACTGACTGCCGACTGTTGCGGCTGGACCCCGGTTTCTGAACAGCTATGATCTATCAGGCAGCAAGTCTCTGACAATACAGAGGTTTGTGGGCTTTTGATTTGGAATTTCCAATCGAATCACCATCAAAATAAGACCAACTGTTCCGGATTTTTCCGTGTGCCCCGTCGGCCTTGGTCCGAGAAGTGAACTATATCGCGGAACTGCCGGTCGGTGAAGTTCAAAATCTGAACATCCCCCCAAGCGGGCAATGCGCGCTCTATGCGATTGATTCGTGTCTCAACAGCCTCTTTGCCATTCACAAAACGGGCATAGTTTGAGAACTGACACCGCTCATAGCCCTCATCCAATAAGAAGTTTCGGAAATCCCCGGCAGCTTTGCGCTGAGTTTTGGTGTCGGCGGGAAGGTCAAACATGACGAGAATCCACATAAGCCGATATCCGCTAAGATAGGTGGAGGAGATATTCACTGGCCAAGGCCCATTAGAATGGTGGCATCTGGTGGCTCTGGTAAGGCCAGAGCCAGTTTTCGTGTCTCAAAACTTTGCGCGAGTGACGTGGCAAGTCGCGTGAGGGCGACGGAAACGGGGCTGGTCTCACCGGTCAAAGGCAGATCAAGGAGGGCAGAATGTGGTCGATATCACACGCGCCAGTAAACAGCATGCCGGGAGAAATCAGGGTGCCCGTGTAGGGGCAAAAGCGTTTCATTGGGTCTGGGTTCATTTCTTCCCATACCCGCATAATGGCGCGATTGGCACCGGTGTCTGGTTGACCCAACTCGCCCAAGTTTGCGCCGCGCCGCATGGCCGCATCGGTATTCTTTTTGATAACCCGCTCAGCCTCGGCTTTCTGATCGGCGCTTTGCTTCAACTCACGCGCAAGTTCGACCACGATTTCATCGGGTTTGCCGTGAACCTCTATGATCTTGTTGATCAGGCGGCGCAGCTGGTTCAGGCCGATATGCACCGTGGGGTTAGTGATACGGCCATAGCAGGTGATGTCGTCCTGAGCGGGGTCTTGGGTGCCGGGAATAACGTGGCGGTCACTGGCACAGTCCGCAGCAGGCCCGAGCTAGACCGTTTACTCGATCAGCTGCGCCAGGGTGACGTGATCATCGTCACCAAGTACGACCGCCTGGCCCGTTCCCTGCGTGACCTTCTCGACATCGTGGATACGATCCAGGCGCATGGCGCGGGCTTTCGGTCTCTTGCCGAAGACATCGACACCACCACACCCGCCGGGCGTCTGGTGTTTCATGTCTTCGCATCCATCGCCCAGTTCGAGCGGGAGCGAATTTCTGAGAGGACGAAGGAAGGGCTGGAGGCCGCCCGGAAGCGTGGCCAGGTCGGTGGCAGGCCACATGCCCTGTCTGCCGCGCAAAGAGTCGAAGTGCGCAAGATGCGCGACGAGGAACTGCGGCCCCTGCCCGAGATCGCGCAGATCTTCCGTGTCAGTGTGAAGACCGTTAGGCGGGCATAGGCACACAAATGTTGTTTTGTGCGTTGTCTCGTGCTACATCTCGGGTATGCCCAGACTCTCAATCGACATCACGCCCGAAGAACACCAGAAGCTGAAGGCTATCGCCGCGCTCAAAGGCGAGAGTATCAAGGATTATGTGCTGAAGCGCACCTTGGGCGATGCCCCTGCCCTGGACGACATGAGTGAAGACGAGGCGGTCGCCGCGTTGGCGGACTTTTTGAAGCCCAGGATTGAGCAGGCGCGGCGCGGCGAGTTTTCCAAGAAGTCGCTTGCGGACATTCGGCGTGACGCGCACGAGCAGGCCGGGCTGTAACCGTTCCTATGCAGTCCTATGACCTCACGCTCGCGGCTGAAACGGATTTGCGCGACATCTGGCGCTATACCTACAAGACGTGGGGCCTTGAGCAGGCCGAGAAGTATTTCGACCAAATCGAAGCATGTTGCGAAGCTGTAGGTGACCTGCTTGCCGATTATCTCGATACTGAACCCCAAGGGTGGGTCTGGTAAAACCACCATCACCACAAACCTTGCCCGCTCGCTGCATGAACGCGGCTATAGGGTTCTGATAGTCGATTCCGATCCGCAAGGTAGCGCCCGAGACTGGCACGCAGCCAACGAAAAGAACCCCCTGCCTCTCGTGGCATTGGACCGGGCCAACAATGTCAAAAGCCTGCCGGACGTTGCCGCCGCCTACGACTTCGTCGTGGTGGATGGCGCAGCCAAACTTGAGGACATGATCGCCGCAAGCATCAAGATCACTGATTTTGTACTTATCCCGGTGACGCCTAGCCCCTACGATCTGTGGGCGGCTTCAGACCTCGTTGAATTTATCAAGGCCCGTCAGGAGGTGACGGACGGCAAGCCAGCGGCCCGCTTCATCATCAGCCGGGCAATCGCCGGAACTCGTCTGGGCGACGAGATCGTCAAGGCGCTCGCAGAACAGGGTTTGGGGGTGTTCGCTACGCACATCACCCAGCGACAAGTCTATCCCCAAACCGCAAGCGAGGGGGGAACGGTGTTCGACAGCAAAAACGCCGATGCCTTGGCGGAAGTGAACGCCCTGACCGATGAAATCCTCGCCTTTATCGACGCGGAGGGGGCATGATGGCCCTTTCGAGTAAAC
>JADZAO010000130.1 GCA_020852535.1 Paracoccaceae bacterium
ATTGACTAACCAGCTGGCGCTGCCTTTCTTCAAGGATGTGTTGATCAATCTTGGTATTTTTTTCGTGCCCTTCGGGATGATAGTGATTGTAGGCGCCGCCAATGCGGTGAACTTGACAGATGGTCTGGATGGGTTGGCAATTATGCCTGTGATGATCGCGGGTGGTACGTTGGGCGTGATTGCCTATGTTGTGGGGAATTATAATTTCACTGAATATTTGGGCGTGCATTTTGTGCCCGGGACAGGAGAATTGTTGATTTTCACCTCGGCTTTGTTCGGCGGGGGGTTGGGGTTCTTATGGTATAATGCGCCGCCTGCAGCGGTGTTCATGGGTGACACCGGGTCGTTGGCGTTGGGTGGAGCTTTGGGAGCTATAGGTGTTTGCACTAAGCATGAGATTGTGTTGGCCATTGTGGGCGGTCTTTTTGTGGTTGAGGCGTTATCGGTTATAATACAGGTGATGTATTTTAAGCGCACAGGACGACGAGTATTTCTGATGGCGCCGATTCATCATCATTTTGAAAAAAAGGGCTGGGCTGAACCACAGATTGTGATTCGCTTTTGGATTATCAGTTTGATCCTTACGCTTGCGGGACTGGCGACGCTGAAGGTGCGTTGAATCGCGTTTTGTAGTGTTTGCTGGGCTGCCGGAGACTGTTCCGGATTCGTGCTTTTGGTGTAATTTTTTTTAGTAAGAAATTTTGGTTGCTACCTCTGATGTCGGTTGCGTCGGATTTTTGCTGTGCTTTGTGGGTTTGACAGAGCAAAAGAGGCTGCTGTGATTAGATCTTACTACGTTGGTGATGGGCGGTAAGTGTGGGATTGGACGCGTGATCTGTAAGGCGCTGGTAGTGTGCGGGAGAGCCAAAAGCGCGGATGCAGGATGGCGACGCCACGGTCACGTTGGTTTTAGAAGAAGATACGGCTGCGCCAGTCTGGCCTTAGACGAGTTATGGGTGGTTTGTTTTGTAAGCGCCAGCTGATCGGCTGGTAGGGGCTTTTCTGGCGGGCTGTGATCCCTTATCCCGTGGTGCGGGAAGTTTAGGGGCTGCGATGATACCGGTTCGGGGATATAAAGGCGCTAAGGTGGCGGTGTTGGGTCTTGGTCGGTCTGGGCTCGCCACTGCACGAGCATTGGTTGCGGGCGGGGCTGAGCCTTTGCTTTGGGACGATAGTTCTGAGGTCCGTACCAAGGCAGAATCAGAGGGATTCGTGCTGACTGATCTGGGGCGACGTGGGGTGCTGGAAGATGTGGCGCTGTTGGTCACCAGTCCCGGTATTCCGCATCTCTACCCCGCGCCGCATCCCATCATCCGTGTGGCGATGGAGGTGGGAGTACCTGTCGATAATGACATAGGCCTGTTTTTTCGCAGCTTCGCTGTAGAGGATTTGGATGGGTTCGACACGGCACCTCGTGTAGTGGCGGTGACAGGATCGAACGGTAAATCGACGACCACAGCGCTGATTTACCATATTCTGGCGGAGGCGGGGCGTCCGGTGCAGATGGCGGGTAATATCGGGCGCGGTGTGCTTGATATTGATCCTGCCGTTGATGGCCAGGTGGTGGTGTTGGAGCTGTCGTCTTACCAGACTGAGCTTGCGCGGGCTTTAACGCCAGATGTTGCGGTGTTTACAAATCTGTCGCCCGACCACATTGACCGGCATAACGGAATGGGTGGTTACTTTGCATCCAAGCGGCGGCTGTTTTCGGAAGGAGGCCCTGATCACGCCGTAATCGGGGTGGACGAAGTTGAGGGGATGTTCCTTGCCGATCAAATCGCGAGCGCGGCGGCAGATGATCGTGTGATACGGATATCCTCGGGGCAGAAGCTCGAACGCTTCGGCTGGTCGGTCTTCGCGAGGAAGGGTTTTTTGTCAGAATGGCGCAAGGGGCGGCAGGTGGCGTCGATGGATTTGCGCGAGATAGCGGCGTTGCCCGGTGTACATAATCAACAGAACGCCTGTGCGGCTTATGCCGCGTGCCGTGCGTTGGGCTTGGCTCCGCGCGAGATTGAGATGGCGCTGCGTAGTTTTGCGGGTTTGTCGCACCGGAACCAGCTGGTTACGACACGCGGTGGGGTGCGCTTTGTGAACGATTCCAAGGCGACTAATGTGGATTCGGCGGCTAAGGCTTTGCAGGTCTTTTCTCGTATCCGTTGGATTGCTGGTGGGATGGGAAAAGAGGGAGGGATCGCGGCCTTGCAGCCCTTTCTCGGGTCGGTGGTTAAGGCTTATTTGATCGGTCATTCGGCACGGGATTTTGCACAGCAATTGGGGACGACTCCCTACGAAATTTGTGAGACAATGTCGCGGGCGGTGGAACGGGCGGCCGCCGAGGCTGAGGCGGGAGATGTTGTGTTGCTAGCCCCTGCAGCGGCGAGTTTCGACCAGTACCAAAACTTCGAGAAGCGCGGTGAGGATTTCATAATCTTAGTGCAAGACTTGCCGGAGGTGTGACCGTCGTCCGTGTGGGAGAGACATTTACCCTCTTTGGGTATCTCCTGAGGATATTTGAGCTTGTGTGGACCTAGGGCGTTAAGATCGATCTGTCGTTGTATTGTGTGTTATAAAACTGCAGATGGTCGTCAGGTCGTATAAGGGTTGGGATTGGAGTCAATCGGCTCTGCCTTTCGGCAAAGGTTACATATAGGAACGTGTGGGGGACGAGCGGCGGTTTTCTGCTCGTCTATTGTGTCGGCGGGGCTGCTTTACACTGGCGCGAACGGGGAAATCCGGTTAGAGTGCCTCCTAAGCCCGGTCGAAAAGCGGGCAATGGCAGAGTAAAAAAAACAGGCAGATATTCCCATGACCGAGATGGTTTATGGCTCTATACCTTCACGGGTGACTGAACCGGTTCTTCCACGCTGGTGGCGGACTATCGATAAATGGTCGATGACCTGTATCATGGTTCTCTTCTGCATTGGGTTGCTTCTGGGTTTAGCCGCATCCGTTCCACTTGCCACGCGCAATGGGCTTGATCCGTTCTATTATGTACATCGGCAGGCGTTCTTCGGTGTGCTGGGGCTTGTCGCGATGCTGGGCGTGTCGATGATGTCACCGTCTACTGTGCGGCGCTTCGGTGTTGTGGGTTTTGCGTTGGCGATGGTGGCGCTGTGCCTGTTGCCCGTGTTTGGAACTGATTTTGGTAAGGGTGCGGTACGCTGGTTTTCGTTCGGTTTTGCGTCTTTTCAGCCCTCGGAATTTTTGAAACCAGGTTTCATTGTGGTCTGTGCTTGGCTGATGGCGGCCAGTTTGGATTTGAATGGGCCGCCTGGTAAACTGGTGTCGTTGATCCTTGTATTTTTGGTGGTGATGATACTGGCGATGCAGCCTGATTTTGGGCAGGCGGCGTTGGTTCTGTTTGGTTGGTGTGTGATGTATTTTGTGGTTGGAGCGCCGATGATGCTGATCGTTGGAATCGTCGGGGTCGTCCTGCTGGGTGGGTTTATGGCTTATGGGAGTTCGGAACACTTTGCTCGTCGGATTGACGGGTTTATGATGTCCGACATCGACCCGCGCACGCAGCTTGGCTATGCGACGAATGCCATTCAGGAAGGCGGATTTTTTGGAGTTGGTGTGGGCGAGGGGCAGGTGAAATGGTCCCTGCCCGATGCGCATACAGATTTCATTATAGCGGTCGCTGCGGAGGAATACGGGTTGATCCTCGTTTTGGTGATAATAGCGCTTTATACCACGGTCGTGGTGCGTAGCCTCTTTCGGCTTATGAAGGAGCGTGATCCTTTTATCCGGTTGGCGGGTACGGGTCTGGCCTGTATCTTTGGCGTTCAAGCGATGATTAATATGGGTGTTGCGGTACGCCTGTTGCCGTCCAAGGGGATGACGCTCCCTTTCGTGAGTTATGGTGGGTCTTCGGTGATCGCGGCGGGGATTACGGCAGGGGCGCTTTTGGCGATGACACGGGCGCGGCCTCAGGGGATGATGGGTGATATCTTTCAGCGGCGGGGTCGCTGAGGTGGTGGCGCCGTTGTTGTTGATTGCAGCTGGCGGTACGGGTGGGCATATGTTTCCCGCACAAGCGTTGGCTGAGGTGATGGTGCGCAAGGGCTGGCGGGTGAAACTGTTTACCGATGCACGGGGTGCGCGCTATGTGGGTGGGTTTCCACATGTAGTACAGGTTGAGCAGGTAAGTTCGGCGACATTCGCGCGTGGTGGTGCTTTGGCGAAGGTGCTGGTACCGCTGCGGATCGTAGGGGGTGTGCTGGCAGCAGTTGTGGGTATGTTGCGCGCCCGTCCTGCGGTGGTAGTTGGCTTTGGTGGGTATCCTACAATTCCGGCGCTGGTGGCAGCTTGGGTACTGCGGTGTCCGCGCATGATTCATGAACAAAACGGGGTGCTGGGCCGTGTGAACTGGTTGTTTGCGTCCCGTGTGGACAAGGTGGCCTGCGGCATGTGGCCTACCGTATTGCCTGAAGGGGTGGTGGGTTGTCACACCGGCAATCCGGTGCGTGCGCTTGTACTGGAGCAGGCAGGGGCAGAGTATGTTCCGCCTAGTGACTGCTTGATGAGGCTTGTGGTGGTCGGTGGGTCGCAGGGCGCGCGCATTTTGTCGGATGTGGTGCCGGCGGCTATTGCGTTACTGCCCGAGGCGTTACGCGTTCGGATACGGGTAGCGCAGCAAGCGCGGGACGAGGATATGGCCCGCGTAGTCAAGGCCTATGCGGATGTAGGAGTGCTGGCCGAGGTAAAGTCCTTCTTTGCAGATGTTTCGAAGCGTTTTGCTGAGGCGCAGCTGGTGATTTCGCGTTCCGGGGCATCCTCTGTTGCAGACATTTCTGTTATCGGACGTCCGTCGATCCTAATTCCCTTTGCGGCGGCCACTGGTGACCATCAGAGTGCTAATGCGCGTGGGCTGGTCGATGCGGGGGCAGCGGTGTTGATATCGGAAAAGGCGCTTGATGCTCCTAGCCTTGCTGCGCAAGTGGAGGCCGTGTTGACGCAAGAGGGCGTTGCCGTGACGATGGCGCGGAACGCTCTGTCGCAAGGACGGCCTGATGCAACCGACCGTCTAGTGGCGCTTGTCGAGGAATTGGCGAAGGATAAGATTGCATGAATGCTGTGACAAAACTGCCTGGAGAACTCGGGGCGATACACTTTGTGGGGATTGGTGGCATTGGTATGTCTGGTATTGCCGAAGTCCTGATGACGCTAGGTTACCGCGTGCAGGGATCGGATGCTAAAACGTCGAAGATTACTGATCGGCTGGTCTCGCTGGGGGCTACGTTTTTTGAGGGGCAGCGGCCTGAGAATATCGGCGAGGCAGCGGTGGTGGTGATTTCCAGTGCCATCAAGAAGAATAATCCCGAATTGGAAGAGGCGCGGCGTCGCAAGCTTCCTGTGGTGCGGCGGGCCGAAATGCTGGCTGAGTTGATGCGGTTGAAATCGAACATTGCTATTGCCGGAACGCATGGCAAGACGACGACCACGACTATGGTGGCGACCTTGCTTGACAAGGGCGGGTTCGATCCGACTGTGATCAATGGCGGTGTGATTCATGCCTACGGGTCGAACGCCCGGGCAGGTGCGGGTGAGTGGATGGTGGTTGAGGCGGATGAGTCGGATGGATCGTTCAACCGTCTGCCTGCGACGATTGCTGTCGTGACCAATATTGACCCTGAACATATGGAACATTGGGGCACATTTGACTCGCTGCGGAAGGGTTTTTTTGATTTTGTCTCGAATATCCCGTTCTATGGGTTGGCGGTGTGCTGCATTGACAATGCTGAGGTGCAAGCTTTGGTGGGCCGTGTGACTGATCGCCGCTTCGTGACCTTCGGTTTTAATGCGCAGGCGGATGTGCGCGCGGTTAATCTGCGGTTCGAAGACGGGAAAGCGCATTTTGACGTGGCCTTGCAGGGCGAGGGGGATGGGTCGCTGATCAAGGGTTGCGTGCTCCCGATGCCAGGGGACCATAACGTGTCGAATGCTTTGGCCGCGGTCGCGGTCGCGCGGCATCTGAGGATGAAAAAAGATGAGATTCGTGAGGCCTTAGCCGGTTTTGCAGGAGTTAACCGTCGTTTCACTAAGGTGGCCGAGGTGAACGGCGTGACGATCATTGATGACTATGGTCATCATCCGGTTGAGATTGCCGCCGTGTTGAAAGCAGCGCGACAGGCGATTTCAGGTAGGCCGGGTGCGCGGTTGATCGCGGTGCATCAGCCCCACCGTTTTACCCGTTTGTCGAGTTTGTTTGAGGAATTCTGCACCTGCTTTAATGAGGCTG
>JADZAO010000131.1 GCA_020852535.1 Paracoccaceae bacterium
GACCTTCTATTTACCATTTTCGGCAACCTTCAAGCTCAGATGGTCGCCTTTCTGGATTTCTTCCGGCAACTGAAATTCCAGTATGGCAGCTTTAAAAGTACTAAAAAGGTCTTCTATCGTATTAAACACCAGTTCACTGACCTTATCAGCTTCAGCCTCGGCAGTCTTTTTGCGCCCATCCTCAAATTTTGTTGGTTTGAATTGTGCAAACTTATATGGCAGCGAAAATGATTTCGGAGAAGGCTCGCTGCGCGCGACTTTATTGGCGTCTCGGTAAGTTGCCAACAAATGCGCCAACTTGACATCGCACTGTTCTAGAAAGTTCTGTAAATGTGAATTCAATGCGCTTTGTCCAAACAACGCGTCTATAGCTTGCGAAATCCCTTCGCGAACTTGTGTGTCAGCATCCCTTAAATGTTCAATAGCCAAGTCACGGTTTTCAGTTAGGTCATGAATCGCGGACGCAAAATCACTTTCATAGCTGCGCCGAGCTTGATCAAGATCGTGCTCAACCTGCGCATAGCCAGGGAACGGATCTTTCGCATGCCAACCCTTCATGAAAGCTAGAATTGAAATCGTCATACCTATTCCAAGGAGTATCCAGCTGTCCATGTTTTCTAAGCCGATAAGGGAATTCGCCATGCGTGGAACAACTTGACGAACTGCTTCGTCCCAAGCAACTTCACCTAAGCTGATAACGTCCCTGAAATGGCCGATCATGAAATTGAACAATGATGCAAGGCCAAACCATACAACCACTGCCACAAAGCCACACAGCTTTCGTAAATAATTTGTATGATTTAGCTCAGAAGAAAATAAACCCATGAGTGTGCTGACAACCACGTTCAATGCCGAAAAGATCACCGCGGTTAAAAGTCCTCCAAGAAGGCCTTGTTCGTTGTTTTTTGAAAACATAAAAGCGTTTAGGCCAGACTCGACCGAAACGAAGATGATTGAGAGCATGCTGAACTTCCACCAGCCCTCAAACTGCTTCGCGGGCCTTTTAAGGCCATATTGAGCCCTGAACTCAGTTCGATGCTGGTAGGTTTCTCCTAACCTTTCAATCGAGCTGGTCATGGTCGACTTCCAGCTCTGAACCGCAGCAAGGAAGTCCCCTTTTGCGCGCCCGGCAACAATGCCAACCTCTTTTCGCGCCTCTCCGGCGCGCGCCAAACGCTCGTTATAAGTTCGCCGATTGTTTTCATAATTTTCCAGACCGGTCCGCCTAAGCGCCTCTATGCGGCCAATAATTGACGTTTCGACATGATCAAAATCGGTACAATTGGCTGAGGGCTGGTTCCGAGAGCCCCGTTCTTTGCCCAATTCTTCTAGCCGAAGTTCGCGCGCAATCTTTACGTCATTAATCTCAGGAAAAACTGAAAGAGAATCAATGGTATCATGAGTCTTAAATATAGATTTCAGTCGATCGAGCATCAGAGCCTCAGTTCTAATCAAAGATTCATGACCTCTTAGCGGAAAATCAAAATAGATACAGTGTTAATCTCTCCATTTTCAATTGACTCACTAAGCTGATCCAAAGACCCTCCAACTGCTCAAAAAACGATTCGAGACAAGCTTATTAAGAATAAAAGGAATTTTTTATGAAAAATTCTTCTACAGCACAGATTTTTGGCCTGCTCGCTCTCATAGCAATTATCGGCTGTACCGGGCCAGGACCGCTCACAGAGTACCGCCCTGTAGTCGACCGAGAGCGGACAAATATGGCGCAATTTGAGAGCGACCTTGACACGTGTCGAACGATCGCCATGCAAGTCGAAGCGAACTACAGTAAGCGACATAATAAACAGATGACCACAAACATCATAGGCGGGTTACTCGGTGGTGCCATCGGCGGGCTTATCTTCGGAATCGTTATTAACGATCCAATGTCGATAGTGGGTGGCGCAATCTACGGTGGGATTTCAGGTGCGACAAAGGAGTCCGACTACACCCACGACCTCTTAGAATTTGGTCCACAGCGCATCGTTGATCGTTGCATGACCGAGCGTGGTCACACGATCCTCAATGATATCGGGCGGGGCTAAAGACAGACTGACAGACGGCTTAAGTAACAATATACGTGATGCGTTTTCGGATACTCTAAGCCAGTTTTGTCATCAGCGCTTACTAAACGGACAAAGCGGATGGCGAGACGCGTCCATTAAGCAGCACTCTCCGCTCCTACTCAGCCATTGCATGAAGCACGTACAAGATAATTTCTGCCCAACGGGCAATATCGGCCTGCATTATAATCTGGTTGTAAAAGGTTCTAGACGGACCAGATTTTCCTACTTACGATCAAAAAACACAGAATAATGGCCCATAGCTAATGCATATTTTCCAAAAAATTTTTGAACGCAACAGGATTTCTGAACCAGATGGTAGGCCACTTCACAGATATTTACTAACAGACGAGGAATTCGCGGAGCTTAGAAACTTTCTAAGTACTAGATCAAATTTTTCTAACTTGCATCCGAACATTACCCAAGCGTTCGTACTCTGGGCATCTGAATATCTCCGACGACATTACAAGGGCGGAATTCTTTCTTGGCAGCCTATATTTACTGAGATTAATCGTCCTTGCGATCAAGAAATCGCACGCAATCTAGTGGAAAAAGGATTGCATCAATGGCAGCGTAAGTTGCGGCTTAGCAAGGCTAGGCATCGTGAGTTTCTATATTCGCTGCTCGCTGAAGGCGGATTGCCCGATTGTGCCCTAGCCGAGGCCCCAAAATATCGCAATGCGCTATTTCATCTGATCCACCGGATTGAGACTGAGGGGACACTTGCCAAGTGTATGGCCGAAGAATTCGCCATGCAGGCCATTATGAACCTGCCACATGTTCTACAAACATCCGAGCAAGCCTTATTGCTGGCTGAATTAGCACAGGCGCTGGTAACATTGCGCCAGAGCATACCTGAGGATATGCCATTGAGCCAAATTACAAGTTGGCTCAATGCGCAACAATCCAATTGGCAAAATCAGTTGCCTTTGCGCTTGTCAGAAAGAGCACTTGAAGTGCTCATCCTTCCCGCATTAACGCAGGAACGCGGTCAACCAGATCGGAAAGAGCCACTAGTTCGTCGAGAATTACGCTGGAGTGAAGAACCGCGCGGCTGGATCGGCATAGCCCGCATCGGCGAAGGAGCCTTTCTACCCGCCAGCGCTCTGCCATCCTCGGTTGATGTCAAACTTCGGCTAAGATTGTTTGCCGAAGACAGTAATAGCTTTATTGCGACCCCCATTGAGGGTGGCTGGAATCTAATACGTAGCGGAGGACGCGGCGACCTTGATCTTCAGCAGAATCCCGAAAAGCCGGTCATATTGGCCGCCTACGCTGATGGACGGGTTCTGGGGAACGCTATACTTGATTCCGGCCATCTCAGCCCAGATGAAATTCCAAGTCTTTGGCGTGCCTCAGATCCAGCAGATGATCCGCCCAAGGCCCTCGTCCCACTCTCAGGCTATGGGCGCACGCGAGCGCAAAGAGTATTTTTGCTCTCGTCCAACACCGCTGAACCATTGGTTGGCGATGGCATCACGGTTGGAGAGCCGGTACCGGGGCCAGGCGGACGGGTTTGGCCCTTGAGCGGATCTGGTGAAGTATGGGTGGGAGACTGCAAGTTTAGCGTCGCGACAGCTGCTGACAGTGATGCACCGACAGCCTGCCTACTTGTGCTGGGCAAAACCCTTAATGGCCTAATGCTATCCGGAGGAAGCCCGGTCTACTTAGGTACTGTGAAAATTCTAGGAAGCGTAGGTGAAGACACTCTGCGCCAACTTGGCAAAAATCTGCAGTACCGACCACTGCCAGTATCTCTAGGTGCTAAGGTCGTCGAATGGCGCGAAGACGATGTGGTCCTCGCACGTACTCGCATCGATTCCTTGCCCGAAGGGGCAAATTTTAAACTTCGAGATTGTGGCTCGGGACGGATGCACCTCACAGCATCTGGACTGGAACCCGGATGGCGTCTTCAAATAGTGGCTAAGGATGTAAATGCAACCGGGTGCGTCGGTTCGAACGGCGTGCTTGAGTTAGAACTGAGCAGTTCAGTTCCGCAAGCAGCAATCACATTGCATATCGTCGACCCAAAAACTAATGCAAAAATGGAGCTGCACGGTATTTGGCCAGTCCAGAAGGCACGGATTGTCGATCAGTCGAACAGAATCATCGACACCAAACAACCGCTTTCTTTGAAACGCCTCATCGGCTGGCGCGGCTTGCTCCCAGAGAGCGGTGGTGTTGTCCAATTTCGGCTGGCCGGAGAGGGAACTGCGGTTGCAGTCCCTGCGCAAGCTGTCGAACGGTTGTATGTTCATGCTGATCTAATCTGTCACGCGCTCAGCTTTACCGGAGCGAATGGGCGATTACATCTGCAGTTAATTGCGCAAGGCAGTGAGACCTCTAGACTTGAAATTGGACTTTGGGATTGGAGTTCAGAGGACGCAGGACCGTTCCGAGACTTGGGGCTGGGTACAACTCGCCTGAAAGCCGTTCTACTTGAGGACCCAAGCCAGACGGTCGAGACCTTAGCAACTGGCCGCATAGATCTAGAAGGTTGGCTTGGAAAAAATGCCAAGGGACCTTGGTTCATCCAGGGTGAATCTGACCTTAGGGGTATCATGTATCCCATTATATGGTCGCCCAATATTCCATTTCACAACTGCCCCGAAACACGACTGGGGTACTATGCAGAGAAATGGACTGAATTGCTTGAGAAGCCCGCCGATTTTGAATGGATGGAAAGCTGGCAGAGGATTTCTACTGTTCGCGCCGCTGGAACCGCTGCAGGGCTCAATCAAGTCCAAGCGCTAGCGCGAGTACCTGCTGCAGCGGCAGCCTTGGTCCTTCGGGTGCAGCGCGAAGACCGGGCTGCAGCACTAGCCCTAGAAACCGAGGCACCATTATGGTGGCCCTTGATCCGTGTTGACGACTGGGCCACAGCAATGAAAATACAAAAATCCCATTTACGGGAGATGTTTTCTAAAGCGGGTTATTCAGAAGATCAAATCGCCGAGACCGTAACAGAATACCTCTCCCGCACTGCGGGAGAGGTAAACACACTTCGACCAGAGCTTGCAGGACATATCGGTCTAGCTATGCTTAGATCTGACGAACTACCGATCGCCTTCGTGGCAGGAGATCGAAAACCGCTTGAAGTTCCTGATCCCGAAATACGCCTGCACACATTAGCGCAGGAGTTGGCGCGTAGGTTCGATCATTCGCCCAATGGTTCTGGCATTCAGCAAGCACATCGACTGACCATAGACTTTGGGTTAAATGAGGATCTCTTATCACTATTGCATGCACCGCTTGTAGTGGCTGAGGTCGCGCTTGGCTATCGCAAGCAACCCAAACCCCATGAAATCCTGCAACTACTGGCCTTGCGCTCAACCGACCCCGTATGGTTCGACGCAGCCTTGCCGGCGGCTATGTCGATGGCGACTAAAAGGAAAGAACAATGAACAACGTGACCGAATCCTCAAACCTCATGCCCGCACTCAAGCGACTAAGACAGCTATCGGCAGGGGGCATAGTGGCACGCGCACGTATAGATTCACCCGGTTTGAACCGTTGGCTTTTACGAACACTGGCCGAAGAGCCTGGACAGCCTGGTGCACTACTCGCTCGCCCTATCATCGAGACCGCCAAGGAATGGAAACCGGCAACAGAGACAATGGCCGATCTTGTCGACAACTTGTTAAGTTCAACCTTGGTCGACGCTCTTGCAAATGCCAACAAACCCATACCACGTGACCGTTGTCCCTATAAGCATCAGCTTGACGCTTGGCGAGCGAGTCTAGAACATGAACAATCAGTTTTAGTGACTGCCGGCACCGGCGCCGGTAAGACCGAAAGCTTTCTTATTCCTATTCTTCAAGATATTCTTGCCAATCCCCGTAACAGCGGCGGGGTACGGGCAATTTTGCTTTATCCGCTCAATGCTCTGATTGAGAGTCAACGTGAACGCTTGGCCGCTTGGGCGGAGAAGCTGGACGGCAAGGTACGGTTCGCGCTGCTCAACAACGACACTGCCGAAACTGAACATGATGCACTTCAGAAATCTAACAAGTTCGAGCTGCGTTCGCGCGAGAAAATTCGTCAGAACCCGCCCGAAATCTTGGTAACGAACATTACCATGCTTGAGTATCTCATGCTGCGCCCGAAAGATCGCAATATCCTCGAGTCAAGTAAGGGCGCTCTGCGCTGGATCGTTCTTGACGAGGTGCATTCCTACGTCGGCAGCAAAGCTGCGGAAATGGCGTTTCTGTTGCGCCGAGTTCGAACAAGCTTTGGTGTGACACCTGAAGACACGCGCCTTATGGCGACCTCTGCAACGATAGGCGGTAAAGAAGATGCCATTGGTAAGCTGCGCAGCTTTGCCGCAGTTTTGGCTGGGCAAAATGAAAAGCGGGTCGCTGTATTCGAAGGAAATGAGGTCTCAGTGGAGCAGCCTGACACAAGTAGAGACAAACCGCTTGATGCTGCAGCGCTGGCTAAGATGTCAGCAGAAGAGGCAGGCGAATTTTTGGCTGCCCATCCTCGCATTCAGTGGTTGCGTAAGAAACTCACAAAAAGCAGTCTCGGCCTCGACGAGGTGGCAGAGTGTTTGTTAAATGATCGGACGCGGATGGATGATGCTGCGCGCCTACTTGATCAGACCGGACGCGCACGTTGGAAAGGCAGGCCGGTCCTAGCGTGGCGCGCGCATTTGTTTCATCGTGCACAGGGCGGATTATGGGCATGTCCTGATACCAACTGCCAACACAGGGCTCCTGAACTCGCAGCCGCTGACGCGAAATGGCCATTTGGTGCTGCTTGGCTCAAAGCACGTGGGCAGTGCGAATGTGGTGCACCAGTTTACGAGGTAGTTGCTTGCGACAATTGCGGAAAGGTCCATCTGCAAGGCATCTTTACCCCTGGAATTGAACCCAAGATTATCCCACCTGATCCCGGCGAAGGCGACGATTTTGCGCTGGATGCCGAACCTGATGACGATACCGCTCCATCAGCAGTGAAGGATATGGCATGGCTCACCCCTGGTACAGAAATCTGGCTAGATGACGAGGGGCGGATATGGGATAATGCACCACCTGTGGACCGGCGCACTAGACAGTTGTGTTTGATTGAACGTCTCGAGGAACGTGGCTGCTGTAAAGAAGCTAAAAATAAAAGAATGTCGGGGCTAAAATTCGGTCCGCCCTTTTTTATGGGTAATGCTCTTACCAGTGTTCTTGAGGATCTGGCGCAGCCGATGAAAGAGAAAGGGCTGCCAGCCGGCGGACGACGCGCGCTGAGTTTTTCTGACAGTCGTCAGGGCGTAGCACGGCTGGCCGCAAAACTGCAACAGGGAACCGAGCGTAGTCTAACGCGCAGTTATCTGTGGCATCGGGTACAAGAAGAAGGTCGGCAAGTCAATCCCGAAGAGCTAAAAAAACTGCGTAAGGAAGCGACAGCTCTGCGCCCTTATGCTTCTAATAATACATTGATTAAGGATATAGCAGAGGAAAAGGAGAAAAAAATCCAAGAACTCACGGGAGCTGTACCCACTCCGATAGAATGGACTGATCTGGTCCAAGGTCTAGCGGCCCATACCGATCTAAAAGAGTTCGCAGTCAAGATCTGGAGCGCCCGCCAGCTTGGTGAAGAGTTAGCTAATGACTCCTCGCAGCTAGCTGAGACGTTTCTCTTTCGCGAACTGTTCAGTCGTCCTAAGGTACAAAACAACCCCGAAACAATGGGCCTATTGCGCCTGAGTTTTCCCAAACTCGAAGGACGCGCCCAGATAGACGGCGTTCCCGAGCCGCTAGCGGAAGAGGGAATCGACAAGACCGGCTGGCTGGGGCTGGCGCTGACGGCGATTGACTGGGAATTTCGGCAGAAGCTTTCCGTAAACATACCTGATAAAATGGTTCCGATCGTGACACCGCGCTCAGGGGTCCTCAGGAAGGTAGTGGCGGTCAATACTCGACCCGAAGAATGTGAGAAGAATGTAGTTTTTTGGCCAAGCCCGAAGAACAAAAACTATCTTGTTCAAACTATCTACACGCTGATTAAAGGCAACTCTGACCGTGTGATCGATCAAGATCGTGCTGGCGAAGTTCTTGATGCGCTATGGAAACTCATCACTAATACCGCCGCGCGGGATGTCGGAAAGGGTGGTTATCGACTTGATTACAAGAAGTTCGCGGCGGTGGAGCAACTAGACCGCGGATGGTTATGCCCGGTAACGCGACGCATCCAGGACCATACACTGGACGGGCGTAGCCCGTACGATCCCGAACAAATGATGGTTGAAGTGAAGTTTCCGCGACTACCGCAGGCCAATAGCGGCGGACTAACACGTGATCAACGCAATGAAATAACCCACTGGGTTGAAAAAAACACAGAGGTCAAACATCTGCGCGACATCGGCGTCTGGACTGCTATGCATGATCAGCTGGCCACCTTCCCACCATATATTCGCGCTCAGGAGCATTCAGCTCAGATAGAGCGAGAAGTGTTGCGTCGTTACGAAGAGGATTTTGGCAAGGGCAAGATCAACCTCCTCAACTGCTCAACGACAATGGAAATGGGGGTGGATATTCCAGATATTCTCCTCGTGGTTAACAGCAATGTCCCACCAGCACTTTCAAACTATCGTCAGCGGGCCGGTCGTGCCGGTCGGCGGGGTGAGCCGTGGGCCTTCACTCTTACATTTTGTCGTGACCTGCCGCTAGATCAGCGCGTTTTTGCAGATCCCAAAGCCTTCCTTATCAAGCCAATCATGGCACCTAACGTTTCTTTAGAAAGTGCGCCCCTATTACAGCGGCACGTGAATGCAGCGCTATTGGCCAGTTGGTTTGGCGAACACGGCGGAAAAGATGTTCAAAGCAGCATTGGTGCCTTTCTTGGTGCAGGAGAAAGATTAACAGAAGCGTGTCTGCCAAACAACGAGGCCGACAGCTTCCTAAATGATCTTTCGAGGGGTTGGGGGGAAAACCTGTCAGAACAGCTTGGTAGTTTGGTATCTGGCAGCGCACTGGCCGATAAGCCGATCAAGGGACTGATCAAAGAATGCCGTAACACACTGAAAAAGTTAGTCAATGATTGGCGGCGTGAATACCGTACACTGCTCGAAAGGGCAGAAGGCACGTCTGACCAGGCTGTAAAAAAAGCCATAGAGTTCCGCGCCCGCAGATTGGCTGGCGAATTCCTACTGGGCGAGTTGGCGCGGCGTAGCTTCACACCGGCCTATGGGTTTCCAACCGATGTGGTAAGTTTTCTCAATCTAACCAATCGATCAGTTGACTCAAAAGAAAATAAGACATTCCAAAGCTATTTCCGCAGCGGAGTGCCTTCTCGCCCGTTAGATCAAGCAATTCGAGAATATGGACCAGGATCCGAAGTGGTGATCGACGGTCTAGTCTATAAAAGTGAAGGAATCATGCCAGCCTGGGAGGCCGGAGCCGATGTCTCGCGACTTGAGGATCTGCGCAGTCTTTGGACTTGTAGTCACTGTCATGCTTTTGATCTTGCAACGACCGAACCTGCAATTTGCCCTGAATGCAAAGAGCCATTAAAGTCTCCACACAAGGTTTTGCGGCCGACCGGTTTCCTAGGTGGAAAGAAGCCCCATGTCGGCTACGAAAACCTAGCATTCTCCACGATCGACCCGATCCAAATCTCGGCGCAAAAGGGCGACTGGAAAGAGTTGCCCAAGGGCATGGGTCGGATACGAACTGATCCCGCCGGTAAAGTGGCTACCAGATCCGCCGGAAAAGAAGGGAACGGCTTTGCTATCTGTCTTGACTGTGGACGGGCAGAGCCGATGGCGCAATCATCGCCGGGTTCCTTGCCAAAGCCCATGGAGCGGCACTTTCCGCTCCTACGCAGCCGCAGCATGAAGCCCACGCAAGATGGTCTTTGCTCGGCGAGCAATCAGCATGCACGCATCCAGCGTAATGTGCATTTGGCGCAAGTTAAGCAGACGGACGTTTGGGAATGGCAACTTCCTTACATTTCCATGTCTCCTGGTGGCGTAATAGCGCTAGCCGCAGCCTTGCGCGAGGCCCTTTCAGAGAACTTGGGTGTCGAAGCGATGGAAATCGGCCCGAAGGTTCAACAATCGACTGATCCTGCTAAAAATAAGAGCTTATCTATTTTTCTTTATGATCGAGCGGCTGGAGGTGCCGGCCTTGTTACACGAATGTTTGATAAAGAAATGTTTGAAGCATGTCTCAGACGTGCGCGAGAGCTGCTTACCTGCAAGGAAGAATGCTGCTGCGGCTGCCCAGCCTGCATTCTACAGTCAGATCTCAACCAGCACGAGCCGCGTATCGACCGACCCAAAGGACTGGAACTTGCGACAGAACTGACAGGACGGATTTCCCCTCGACAGAGCTCTGCCTGTACTGGAGTCATAAACTAAGCTGGTATTTGCAGCGCCGTTTTCTCTTCATAAACAACATACTGATGCGCCGCGACGGGCCTATGGTGACTGGTGACACGCGCTAGATCGGGTTCGGGACGAGCTGCGTGCAGACAAGATGTTGCGAGCAGTCGAACTGACCGACGTGATGCCGAAGATGCGTCTCTTGTAGGAACGCTTTGAATGCAGTCAGTCTGGGCGGAAAGCTATATGACGACAGCTCGGCCAGATCACTATAAGAAACTTAACAGATGTTGTAAAAGAGTGCAGAGTGACAGCAGTCTCAGTTCGAGAAGGACAAAAATATGAATGAACTATGGTCAACAGTCTGCTGATCTCATACAAAGTGAGTATGGAGGTGGTTCATTGGCCCGCGGCGAACTGATGAAAAAACTGCTTGCCAGCTACGGTCGGGACGAAGAGTTCCGTGCCGTGGCTGAGAAAATCATTGCCGACGAGGAAAAGAAAAACAACAACGTACTTGCCCGTTCTTTGCGCAAAACGTTGGAAAACGTCGGGAATACCTCAACTTCACAAAAGGCGGTACTTTCGCGTCTTCTACCGTTTCCCGATGAAGCCAAAGATTTCATTCAGCGGATTGAAACAAAGCACAATTATCAAGACATTGTGCTATCTAATGAGAACTCGGAACAGTTCGCCAGTTTGATTCAGGAATTCCGCCAAGCCGACCGTTTGAAGCGGCATGGGCTTTCGGTGCGGTCGAAGTTACTCTTTTGCGGCCCGCCCGGCACGGGCAAAACGCTTTGCGCCGAAATCTTTGCCGCCGAGCTTGGCCTACCCTTCTTTCATGTTCGCCTCGACAGCTTGATCTCTTCCTATTTGGGAGAGACTGCCAGCAATATTCGTAAAACTTTTGAGTTTGCCCGACGTCAGCCTTGCGTGCTGTTTTTCGATGAGTTTGATGCTCTTGCCCGGTCTCGGGATGAATCTGGTGAACACAATGAGTTGCGGCGGGTTGTTAACAGTCTGCTGATTTTCATTGAGCAGATTGCGCCGAGCGGTTTTCTTATTGCCGCGACGAATCTGGACCGCCATCTTGATCCTGCGATCTGGCGGCGATTTGACGAGGTTATTTGGTTTAAGCTGCCTGATACTACAATGGTAAAAAAGTATCTGGTTCATGCTTTCAAAAATACAACTATCGCATTTGATACTGGCGCCTTTATCGCCGAATTAAATGGCTATTCTTACGCTGATTTGGAGAAGTTATGCATTCAGGCTTTGAAACTTTCGATTATCGAAGGCAGCAAACATGTGAGCGAAGCCCAGTTTCGCAGGGCCTTATGTCAGGCGAAACATCGCCGAAGGTGAGAGGCACAGATCAAGTGCGGACGACTGGAAGAGTAATCCGTGCCGCAACTTGATCACTTGCCGCTCATTCGACTGCCTGAAACTCTCCCTCGCAGAAAAATTGGTTTTTCTGGCCCGTTCCCACGGCGTAGCGTCGGATATGGTCGGGGGGTAAGGACTGAAGTAGAAGCTGCTGTTCAGGATCAGCGTCGTCATCGCCCTGCAGAATTTGTAGATCCATCCTTGATTCTTCGGGTAAGAATGGAAGGGATGTTTCTCGAAAACGAATGGGAAACACTGGGGTTAACCCTTCTGTCCAGCGATGAGGATAAGAACATCGTTTTGTTCTCTTCATCTGGAGATCTCGCTCTACTGATGGAGCGACTTGACGCCTTTGACGGTCCAATCCCCGAAGGTCAGACCAACCGACGTTATGAAGGCTTTGTCTCCCGTATCACGCAGGTCGGGTCACTTTCCCCCCGAGATCGTCTTGGAAACCGTTTTCTTGAAGCTGGAATAACTGAAGAAACAGATCTGCAAGACGAGTATCCTTATACAGTTGACATCGAACTATGGGACTTCGGTGAACGTGCTGTACGCGAGCGCAAAGCTAAAGAAATTGAAGAATTTATCGCAAAATACGAAGGAACGGTGCACGATCAATATATTGGCCCTTCCATTACTCTTTTACGCGCAACCGCATTGGGAAAGGCCTTACGTAATTTGCTCGAAGTGCCGGAGATTGCCTACATAGATCTGCCACCAGTTCCAGATCTAGAAGCTCATGATTTCGTGCACATGGAGTCGTCCGACGCTCCATCCATCCGACCTGCTGATCCGGACGCACCAGTTATTGGCGTTCTCGACAGTGGCCTTAACGAGCACCCCTTCTTAGTTCAAAGCATTGCCGGATTGACGGCATTCCCGACCACTCTCGGCTTGGCGGACGTCTGGGGCCATGGCACTCGTGTGGCGGGTGTTGCAGCATTTGGCGACCTTAGAAAACAGCTCCAAGGCCAACCTCTACAGCCATCCGCTCGCATCGTTTCTGCCAAAGTTCTCAATGACGATGGTAATTTCTTTGAGCGTCAAACGTTGCCGGGCCAGATGCGCGAAGCAATCACGCGACTACATGAGGATTATGGTTGCAGGATTTTCGTGATCTCACTTGGAGATTTTCGTGCATGCAACAAAGCCGGACGCGTCGGCCCTTGGGCTGCCACTCTTGATGAACTTGTACGTGAGCTTGATATTCTGATTTTTGTCTCGACTGGCAACCGCACTCCCCGCAAGAATGCGGATGATGTTGAAGAAGGGGTTACTAAGTATCCTGGCTATCTTTTAGAAGCGAACAATAGGCTCTTTGAACCAGCAGGGGCGGTAAACGTTATCACGGTAGGCTCCCTCGCGAATGGCTCGGGCACTGGTGCCCGCCATGAGCATGAAGCACATGTAAGGCAGATCACTGACGCTCTAGAGCCATCGCCTTTCACCAGAATCGGCCCAAGTGCTGGTGGCATCACCAAGCCAGACTTTGTCGATCTAGGTGGGACGCTGGTATTTGATGCTCCTTCCGCTCGGTTACAAGGCGCGCCGTTGTTTCCCGAAGCAGGTATCATAACACTTAACCATAATTTTCTGCGGCAACTTCTAACCAGTGGACACGGCACATCCTATTCGGCTCCGATGCTGGCGAATAAGGCGGCTTACCTGTTGCAACGTTTCCCTTGGGCAAGCGCCAATCTTATCCGTGCGCTTCTCGCAGGGGCCGCCATGTTACCAGAATCTGCTGATCGCGTACTCAAAAAAATCTCGCCAGAGGACAAAGTGCGAATTTGTGGTAACGGTCTGGTTGATACTTGCCGAGCGACCTATTCAGATGATCATCGAGTGGTTTTTTATGCTGAAGAGAGGCTAGAGATAAATCAGTTTGCTGTTTACCGTGTATCAATCCCTACAGAGTTCCAACAAAAGGGGCGGCGCACGATCCGGGTTTCTTTGGCTTTTGATCCGCCAGTTAGACACACACGGACTGAATACATTGGTACGAAGATGAACTTTCGTCTGTTACGTGGTTGTGAGGTCAATGATGTGTTTGAGCACTTTCGTTCACGCAGCGCGGAAGAGGGCGATCCGCCAAATATTCTAGACAAATTTAAATGCAAACTAGAACCTAAATCGAAGCGGCGCGATAGAAATACACTGCAAACCGCTTCTAAAACATATCGGCGTAGCACCGCTGACTATGGCGATGAGTACTACCTAGTTGTGCGTTGTTTAGGCGGTTGGGCTGAAGGACAAGAGGTCTTCCAGAACTTTGCTGTGGTCGTCGAGCTTGAGTGTCAACCCGAAATACAAATCTATGCCCGTCTGCGGCAGCGGGCTAGAGTTTAATTGACTAAATCGACAAGGGTAGCATCGCTGATCTGTTCAGATCGGGCAAGCTGCTTTCTTAAGACATCCGGCGCGATACTCACTACAACACTCCGTGATTTGGTTCATATTGGGGTATATCTCTAAGTCCTGATCCAAACGGACGATCCAAATTTTCCTTAAGAAATACGTAATACTTTGAAGAAAAAAGATATTTGATTTGGCTCACAGCTTTGGATAGATTAAATTTTGAACCAAATACCTGAACCAATATGCGGCTCTGGGCTATGCTGCAGGTTCTGGTTAAGAGCGGCCATTGGCGGTTTCTCGTCAAAATTTAATTACTAAGGTATTCTTCCGGTATTGGCTTGGAGTGAAGGTGCTGCGGTCACTCAGAGCCGCAGCTTGCTGCATGCTTGAGCCGAATGTCGTTCTACAAGATTTTCTTAATCTCGAAGTAGAAAATTTGAGCGAATTCCTTATCGCACAACGGCCTGCTAGATATGACAATCTGTTATTTTAACAGAACCTCGCTTAAGGTTTGATGCATCGTTCGTACGATATCTACAGGGTGCTAGAGTTGTTGGCGCGGTTTAAAGTCAGCGTGAGCCTTAGCCGCAATCAGCGTAAAGCAAGCCATACTCATGTTGCCCGTGGAGGCATGTTTGCGCAAGCCAA